>DASPOP010000266.1:0-10900 GCA_035625955.1 Steroidobacteraceae bacterium
CCGGATCAGCGGCCGCGCCGCGTAGAGCTCCGCATCGGCGGAAGCGTAGTGGAACGGCACCGCCGTGGTCGTGAGGAGCCTGAAGGCCTCGGGTGCGCTCTCGCGCAGGTGCGCGGCGAGCGCGAAGCCGTCCGCGAACAGGCTGTCGCCGCCTTCGGGCGAGGTGACGAGCGCGTGCAGCGCCTGAAAGCCCGGCACCGGCTCACGATAGGGGTTGTCGGTATGCAGGCCGAGCCCGAGGTCCGAATACGCGAGGTTCTCGGGCTGCGGCACCGAGCGCACGTCGAACAGGAGTCCATAGTTGGTTTCGGCGACGCGCCCGATGAGAGATGCCGCACCGAGGATCGTGGACGGATCGCATGGCACCGCCTCGAGGAACGCGAGGCCATCCTGCGCGAGACGCGTGAGCCACTCGAGCCGCACGCGCGGCTCGGCGCGCACCAGGGCAAGCTCCGCCCAGGCGAAATCGCGCCGTGGGTCGAGCCGCGCGCCCTCGAGCCACAGCCGGCGGCTGAGCTCCGGGCGCTGCGCGGCGGCGCCGGCCGCCTGCGCCGCGAGCCAGCCGAGCTCGAAAGCGGCGCTGCGCGCTTCCCCTTCCCACTCGATCTGCACGCGGCCGCCATCGGCGCGCGCGCTGCGGATGCGTGGCGCGGCCGGCAGGTCCACGATGTCGACCAGCCGCTGGCCGCTCGCCGCGTCGCGGTCCTCACGCACATTGTCGCGCAACCACAGGCTCGCAAACTCGCTCACGCCGCCCGCGCGCCACTCGATGGTGAGCGCCTCCGGCGTCGAGGACACCCGGGCCGCGAGACGCGCCTCAGCCATGGACGGGGACCGCCGCAGCCGCCTTGAGCGCCGCCGTCCGGAGATTCAAGAGATGCAGATAGCCGGCGCTCAGGGCCGCAGCGGCGCTCACCACCGCCAGCGTGACGAACACCCCGCGCCACCCGTAGGTCATCGCCAGGCGCGCGACGCTGTCGCCGGCGAAGACGCCGCCGAGATAGCCGATGCCGTCGATGATGCCGGAGGAAGCGGCGCTCGCCTGCCTGCCGCCGAAGTCGAGCGCGAAGGCGCCGCCGAGATACGAGTAGGGTCCGAGCAGGCCGAAGAAGACGAGCGCGATCAACACCACCGCCAGCAACGCCCCGGACGGTCCGGGCGGGACGCCGGTGAGCGCGAGCAGCGCGAGCGCCGCGCCGCTGAGACCGAGGAACATGAGCAGCGAGCGGCCGGTGGGACCCAAGCGGTCGCTCAGCCATCCGGCGAGCAGCACTGACAGCGCTCCCGCCGCGGGAAAAATGGCGCTGGCGCCGGCCGAGTCGCTCACGCTGTAACCGAGGAAGTCGCGCAGGTAGACCGGTGACCAGGTGTTGAAGGTCTCGCGGATGATCGTGCAACCGAAGGACAGGAGGCAGACGAGCAGGAACGCGCGGCTGCGCAGCAGCGGCACGAGCAACGCCGCCACGCTCGGCGGGCGCGATTCGCCCGAGGTAAACAGATTCAGCGCCGGGTTCGGCTGGGCTTCCGCGTGGCCTTCCTCGACGCGCGACTCGCGCAGCCACAGGACATTCGCGAGCAGTGCCGCGCCCGCCACGGCGCCCGCGAACACGAACAGCGCGCGCCAGCCGTAGCCGTGGGCCAGCAGCATCCCCATCTGCTGGCGCGCCGCCGCGTCCCCCACCAGGTAGCTGATGCTGAGAATCCCCGCGATCGAGCCGTACGAGGAGTAGTTGAACCATTGCGAAGAGACTTTGATGAGCCCCGCCCAGCCGACCGACTGCGTCAGGCGGTTCGCGGTCCAGGCGAGTGTGAATAGCGGCAGCCCGCCGCTGACCGCGAACAGCAGCGTGAACACCGCCGCGCCGCCCACGCCGATGAGAAAGTTGCGCCGCCCGCCCCAGTAGTCCCCGAGGCCCGTCAGGAAGAGCTTGCCGAGCGCGTAGGCGAGCACGCCGAGGGAGGTGATGGTGCCGATGTGGACCAGCGCCTCGGCGTGGCTCACGCCGCGCGCCGCGAGCTCGTCGGCGAGCAGCGGCGTCGCTACCGAAAGATCCGCCCGGCAGTAATAGCAGGCCGCGTAGCCGCAGAACAGCAGCACCACGGTGCGTATCTGGGAGGAGCGCAGCGACACTGTGGGCTCAGGCGGACGGCGCCGCGTGCGCGTCGAGAGCTGGGCTGTCAGTCTTGCTGCCGACTTTCAAGGGGTCCTCGCGGTGCGTCGCGGAGGACCCGATACTAGCGGAGGCGGCGGTTTGATTCACGCGGCGAGCCGTACGCACCCGGCCGGCCGCCCGCTGCCTCGGCAGGTTCGTGAATCAGCGGCGCCAGTAGCCGCCGTAGTAGCCGTGCACCACGACCACCGGGGCGGGTGCGACCACACCCACGCCGACGTAAGCCCGCGGGGGTCCGACCGGGGCGACCACGCAGCCCGCGAGGACCGCGCCGAGCCCCAAAGCGATCATCAGTTTGACAATGCTGCGCATGGTCCGATCCTCCAGTTCACTTAGCCGTAAGAACGCGGCCGGAGCCGCTGCGCTGACAGCGCAGCGCCGCGTTGGGGATGGTTCAGTCGCCGTTAAGACTGCGGGGCGCGGCGGGGGCGGGGGGTCTTCAAGAGCACTGCGCGCAGCACTGCGGCGTGATTGATGCGCGGCTCGCGCGTGGCGGTGAGGAGCGTCACGCGCATGCGCTCGGCGCGGTGCCGCAGGGCCTGCAGCGCTTCGCTCTGCGTGCGCAGCTCGGCGCGGTAGCGGCGGGCGAATTCGCTCCAGCGCCTCGCGTCATGATGGAACCAGGTGCGCAGCTCATTGCTTGGAGCGAGCTCGACCAGCCAGGCATCGAGCGCGGCTCGCTGGCGGCTGACGCCGCGCGGCCACAGGCGGTCGATCAGCGCCCGGTAGCCGTCGTGCACTTCCGGCTGCTCGTAGATGCGCTTGACCGCGACGTCGCGCGGCGCGGCGGTGCCCGCTTCGGGCGCGAGCTCATGCAGGTAGCACGCCGGGGAGCTGTACTCGCCCGTCGTGACGGGGCCCGGTACGCCGCGGCGGGCCCGGGCGGCCCTGCTGCGGGTCGTGGCAGCTGTGCGTTTCACCACGCTCGCATTGTCCGCCGCGTGGCCGGCACGATCCAGCCCCGCAGCGTATGATTTCGCCGACGTGACTACGATTCGCCAGCAGCTGCGCGACAACGCCGTCGCGCTGATCAGCCTCGCCGTGGCGATCAGCAGCCTCGGTTACAACACCTGGCGCAACGAGCGCACCGAGCACAACCGCAACGTGCGTACCGCGGCCTTCGAGGTGCTGATGCGCGCCGGCGATCTCGAGCGCGTGACGTTCCTTGCGCAATACGATCGCGACCGCAACGGCGGCAACCCGCGCGCCGGCTGGACGGATGTGCTGGCGATCCGCGACCTGGCGGGGCTCGTTCCGGGGCAGGTGCCGTCCTGCGCGGCCGAGCTCCTCAAGGTGTGGGGCGACAACTGGGAAGACCTCGGCAAGGCCGACGAGACTGCGGTGAACCGCATCGACGATGCCATCGGCAAACTGCGCCAGGCATCGCTCGCGACGCTGCGCTCGCTGCGTTGAAGAGGAGGATGGCTTGATCACGCTCTACCACTGCCCCAACACGCGCTCGACGCGCTGCATCTTTCTGCTGGAAGAGCTCGAGGCGCCCTACCAGATCCGGCTGGTGACGACGCGCACCCGCAGCGGCGGCGCTCCGGACCCCGCCAATCCCCATCCGCAGGGCAAGGTGCCGGCGATCTCCGACGATGGTGTCGTGGTGTTCGAGTCGGCCGCGATCGCGATCTATCTCACCGACAAGTTCCCGAAGAACCGCATCGGACCGCTCGCGGGTGAGCCGGAACGCGGCGCCTACCTGAGCTGGCTCGCCTACTACACCGGCGTGTTCGAGCCGGCGTTCGTGTCGAAGTTCATGAGCTGGGAGGTGCCGCGCGGCACGGCCGGCTGGGCGCCGGTGGAAGAGGTGCTGCCGGTGATCCTCGCGCGCCTCACGCAGGCACCGTACTTCACCGGCGAGCGCTTCTCGGCCGCGGACGTGCTGTATGCGACCTCGTTTGCGCTGTTCGCCAACAGCCCGATATTGCCCAAGTCACCCGTGATCGAGGACTACGTGAAGCGGGTCGTGACGCGGCCGGCCTTCGCCCGCGCCATGGCGAGGCAGAACGGCTGAGACCGCTGCGCGCCCGCGCACGCAGCAAGCGCCGCGCGACCCGCGTAACATACGCGCACGATGCGCCCGATGTTCTGGCACGAGACGGACAGTCCGGTCGGACCCCTGCTGCTGGCCGGCGACGCACGCGCGCTGACGCGTGTGCATTTCCAGGGGGGCCCGCATCCGCTCACGCCGCCGCCGGAGTGGCGCCATGAGGCCGCGCCCTTCGCCGGCGTCACGCGCGAGCTGGCCGAGTACTTCGCCGGCGAGCGCCGCGCGTTCAGCGTGCCGCTTGCGCCGCAGGGGAGCGAGTTCCAGCGCTCGGTGTGGCGGGCGCTGGTGGCGATTCCCTACGGTGAAACGATGTCCTACGGCGAGCTGGCACGGCGGGTCGGGAGCGTCGCGCGGGCGGTGGGACTCGCGAACGGGGCGAATCCGCTGCCGATCATCGTTCCCTGCCACCGGGTCATAGGCGCCGACGGCTCGCTCACCGGATTCGGCGGGGGCCTGGCGATCAAGCGTGCGCTGCTCGAGCTCGAGGGCGCGGCGTGTGTCTCCGATCTCTTCAGCCGCGCCTCATGAGCGCCCCGACGTGATCGGCGGGCTGTTTTCGCATATCTTTCTGCGCTCATAGAAGCAGGCGCCGGGAGGGGATCATGCGTCTCGCGTTCGACACCAAGAGGCTCCTGTCTGCCCTGCTGCTCGCGGCTCCGATGCTCGCGGCCGGAGCACCGCCTGCGCCCGGGGTTTCCGCCGCCGCCGAGCGCAGCTACATCGAGCATCCGCCCGCCCCGAAGGGACCGGCGCTTCCCTTCAGCGACGCGGTGCGTCTCGGCGACACGCTGTACGTCGCCGGTCACATCGGCATCGACCCGCGCACCGGCAATGCCGCCACCAGTCCCGAGACCGAGGCGCGCCTGGTGATGGACGCCGTCAAGCACACGCTGGAGCGCGCCGGCTTCACGATGGATGACTTCGTTTCCGTGACGGTGTACTGCACGGATCTCTCGCTCTACGACACCTTCAACGGTATTTACGCCGGCTACTTCCACGGCCATCATCCGGCGCGCGCGTTCATCGGCGTGAGCAAGCTGGTGCGCGGCGCGCGTCTGGAGGTCCAGGGCGTGGCGGTGAGGACCCCGCGCCCGTGAACCGCCGCGAGTTTTCCCGAGGTCTGGCCGGCGCGGCGGCCGCGGCGGCATTGAGCCCGCTCACGCGCGCCGAGCCGCCAGCCGCGCACGCACCGGCGCCGGCTTCGTCCGTCTCAGCAAATGCCCGAGCGCTGTACCACAACTCCCTGATCTTCGACTGCAACTCCTCGCCGCCCGAGGGACGGCTGCCGCTGCCGCAGGCCGACCTCGACGCGGTGCGCGGCAGCGGCATCGACGTCATCAAGTACTCCCTCGGCGGCATCAACGACGATTTTCCGACCACCATTGCCGCCATCGCGCACGTGCAGCGGCTCATCGAGATGTACCCGGCATATTTCACCCAGGTGCGGGTCGCCGGCGATTTCGCGCGCGCCAAGGCCGAGGGCAGGCTCGGCATCATCCTGTCCTTCGAGAGCGCGGAGATGCTGCAGGGGCGGCTCGAGTCGCTCGAGCTGTTCCGCAATCTCGGCGTGCGCGTCATGCAGCTCTCCTACAACCGCAAGTCGCCGTTTGCCGCGGGCGTCATGGAGCCGGAAGGCGGCGGTCTGACCCCGCTCGGCCGGCAGGCGGTCGCCGAAATGAACCGGCTCGGCATCGCCATCGATCTGAGCCATGCGAACTCCGCGACGACGGCGGAGGTGCTCGATCTCGCGGGGAAGCCTCCCGTCATGACGCACGCCGGCTGCGCGGCCATCCATGCCCATCCGCGCAACAAGACCGACGAGCAGCTGCGGGCGCTCGCCGAACGCGGTGGCGTCGTCGGCATCTTCGATCTGCCGTACCTGACGGCCTCGCCGAAGCAGCCGGCCGTCGAGGATTACATGATGCATCTCGAGCATGCGCTCAGGGTGGCCGGCGAGAATCACGTCGGCATCGGCAGCGACAACGACATCCTGCCGCTCGATACCAGCGACAAGGGCATGGCCGAGCTCAACAAGCAGCTCGAGCAGCGGCGCACCGCAGGCCTCGCGGCTCCCGAGGAAGACCGGCCGCCGTACGTGGTGGGCCTCAACACGCCGCGCCGCATCGAGATCATCGCCGACGAGCTGCTGAAGCGCGGTTATCCGGCCGGCGTGGTGGAGAAGGTTATCGGCGCGAACTTCGCGCGCGTGTTTGCCGATATCTGGACCGGCTGAGCGCCGTCCGGCGGGGCATAAAGCCGCCCCGCCGGAGCCTGCCTGCCTCAATGGTGCAGCAGGTTCAGCATGTTGGCGCCGTCGTCCACGTAGTAGATGCCCTGCTTCGGAACGAATACCAGCCCGAAGAGCGTGCCCGCGACGGCCGGCGCGCCGCCCGACTGGAGCGTCGCGTGCGCCACCTGCTTCCCGCCGGGGCTGACCTCGGTGATGAAGCCGTCACCGCCGTTGACCGTGAGGATTTCCCCGCCCGGGGTCACGATCAGCCCGAGTGGAGCGTTGAGGGTGCCGCCGGCGGAGAGTGTGTGTCCCATCCCGGCCGAGTGCGCGCGTCCGATCGGGTTGTCGATGGCGGCGATCCGGTTGTTGACCGTATCCGCCACGTACAGTGTCGAGCCGCCCTCGTCTTCGCCCTGCTCGGCGCAGTCGTCCGCGCTGCCGCAGTCCGAGCGCAGGCCGACGCCGGTCGGTCCGATGACCAGCGCAGCCGGGTCGGTGTGCTCGGCGAAGCCCGATCCGATGACGGTGATCGCCTCGAGCCGCGGCTTCGCGAACGCGGAAACTCTGAGGTTGAGCCGCACTACCGTGCCGCGGTTGACTACGGCGCCGCCTGCCGCCACCGTGCCGTTCAGCACGTTGGTGACGAACAGCATCGCCTGCCGGTCACCGTCGAGGGCGGTCATGTCCCAGGGACCGTTGATGAGCCTGCCCGAGAAGGTCTCGACCGCGTTCCCCCAGCGGTCGAGCACGATCAGGCATCCCGCCTGGGCCGTGGCGGCGGTGCCGTCCGTGGTGGGGAGGCTCCCCACGATCACCCAGCCCGACTGGAGCACCGCTAGCGCGGTCGTGAGTCCCACGCCGCCGGGGCATGGGCCCGGGAGGTTGCCGGCGTCGATGCCCGCGAACAGGGTCACGGTCCCGTCCGGTGCCACCTGCACGATCGTGGTACCCGTGCCCTGGAAGTTGCTCGCGGCATTGAAGTTGCTGATCAGGAGGTTTCCGGCGACGAGGCGGCCGGTGCTGCGCTTCACTTGCACGATCCCGTACGGGTTGATATCCCCGTTTCCGGGGACCGTGGAGGCAACGACCGAGTTCATCGTAAGCCGCGGCAGCACGGCACCCTGGGCTGCGGCGAGCGCAGGCAGGGCGGCCAGCGCGGCCGCAAGGATGAGCGGCGCAAGGCGCGCCGCGACGGGAGAGGTCCTCATGTTGATTCCCCTTATTCGGCTTTCCGTGCGGGGTATGGCCCGCGGTGCAAAGTACGTGGCCGGAACGCGCCGATGGGTTCTACAGGGAACTCCTGACGATGCTCCAGAGCGCCATGCCGAGCGCAGCGAGCGCCACCAGCCCCGCGTGGCGCATCTGCAGCGGCGCGACGACACCGAAGGAGAGCCCGGTGAAGATGGCGCGGAGCGCGCCGGCGACCGCCACTCCGAGCAGACGGCGGGCGGAGAACACGTGCAGCCGATCCCTCACCTGTGCCACGAACTGCGCGTCGGCCAGCGGCCGCTCACTCTGCGCGAACTCGCGCAGCAGCAGTGCATCCCGCTCATCCAGCATGTGCATGCTCCTTCTCCGCAGGCTGATAGGCGCGCAGCAGCGCCCGCAGCCGCTGGGATCCGCGCCTCACGTGTGACTTGACGGTGCCGAGCGGCAGCGCGGTCGCCGCGCCGATTTCGGCGTGCGACATGCCCTCGTGGTAAGCGAGCACGACGCACAGCCGCTCGGTGTAGGTGAGCTTCGCCAGTGCCCGGTCGAGGTCCAGCTGCTCGGCGGCGGCGGGCAGAAAGGCGGCCGCGGCTGGCAACTCCTCGCCCTCGTAGGTCGGCGCGGCCGGGGCCGAGGCGCGCACCTCGGCGAGCCAGGTGTTGATGGCGAGGCGCCGCAACCAGCTGCCGAAGGCAGCCACGGACTTGAGCTGCGGCAGCGAGCGCCACGCCCTGAGAAAGACCTGCTGAGCGAGATCGTCGGCGAGCGCGGGATCGCGGCACAGCCGCCGCAGGAGATTCCGCAACCAGCTCTGCCGGCGCCACACGAGCTCGGAGAAGGCGTTGCGGTCGCCGCCGATGGCGAGGGCAACCACGACCGCCTCCGCGGCTTCGCCGAGCACCGGGCTCATGCGGCTCACCGCGCGTGCTCAGGTTCCGCGCTTTTCCGTCAGGCCGTTGCCGTTGCCCGGGCTGGCGGCTGTCCGCGCACGCTGTTGCTCGACGGCACGCGCCGCGATGATGAGGCCGCCTCCCACGCAGACCGTCACGATGCCCCCGCCGAGAACGGGCCAAAAGGCTTCCGCGGCAACCTGCTGGAGCAGGAACGCCAGGATCACGATGCCGACCCCGGCGGACAGCGTGATGATTCCCCCCACGCGCAAAGGCGTCGGGCTCATACCCGCGTCCCGCTCGGGCGCCATGAGGCGATCGATCAGGGCGGGGTCGAGCTGCTGGCCACGCTCGACCGCGAGGCGCAGGGGCTCGAGCGCCAGCTGGCGCTTCTTGTAATCAGAGACGATGCCGGCGACGGCGGCAATCGTCACGAAGATCCAGAACATGATGGCGACGGCAAAGGGTCCGAAGTGCTCCATGGGGGTGTCCTTGGTACTGTGATGGGTACCCGTAGAGATGCGCGCCGCTGCGCCTTTGGATGCACGGGCCGCGAAAAAATTCGCGCGCCCGCCCGCTCAGCCGCCCGCCGCCAGCGCCGCGAGCAGGATCCGGGCGAACTGCGGACCCTTACCCGCCTCCTCGTGCTTGAAGTACACGAACACGTCGCTGCACTGCGCCGTGCTCGCGCGGATGGTCCCGGCCCAGCGCTCGAGGTCCGCGGGCGTGTAGCCCTCGTCCCGCAGCCGGAAGTAGGCGTAGGGCGCGGTGATCTCGACCGGCGTGGAAAACTTCTCGCTGTCCGCCACGCACAGGGCGAGACTCGCGGCCCGAAGCCGCGTGAACACCTCGGAGTCCATCCACGAGGCATGGCGGAACTCGAACGCCGCGCAGGTGCCGGCCGGGAGGAGCCGCAGAAACTCATCGAGCACCGCGAGGTCCTTGCGGAAGTAGGGTGGCAGCTGAAAGAGGATCGCACCGAGCTTCGGCCCCAGGGTCGCGGCGGTCTCGAGGAAGTACTTGAGCAGGTCGGCGCAGTCCCTGAGCCTCGCGATATGGGTGATGCGCTTAGGCGCCTTGAGAGTCAGGCGGAAGCCGGGGGGCGTCTCGTGGTCCCAGCCGCCGAGGATTTTCGCGTTGGGAACGCGGTAGAAGGTGTAGTTGATCTCGACGGTCGTGAACGCTTCCGCGTAGTAGGGCAGCATCTTCGCGGCCGGAAATTTCTCCGGGTAGAAGCTGCCTTTCCATTCGGGGTAGTTATACCCGGAGGTGCCGACCCAGTACCTCATGGAGGCTCGGCCGTCTGCCGGGTCAGTGGCGGTCGCTCACCAGGCGGCGGTATTCGCCCAGATGCCGGATGGCATGCTGCGGCTTGCCGAGAGTCTCGTAGAGCCGCGCGAGATTGTAGTGGCAATCGGCGAGGTCAGGATCGCCGGCGAGCGCTGCCTGGTAGGCATCGAGCGCCGCGGCCGTCTGGCCGACATCCTCGAGCAGCACCGCCTGGTTGAAGAGCAGCAGCGGATCCAGGCCCACCTTGCCGAGCGCGCCGCGGTAGGCCTCCTCGGCCTCGGCGGTCCGGCCCAGCACGTGCAGGAGGCGCCCGAGGTTGATCCACGCGGCGGCGTCGTGCGGATTCTCATCGGCCGCCTGGCGGTAGGCGGCCACGGCGCCGTTCGGGTCGGTGTTCTCGAGCGTCAGCCCTTCGGCGAACCAGTCGCGTGCGGTTTCCGGCGCAGCCGCCGCGGCGGGCTCGGCCGGCTCGGACGCCTTGTGCTCGACCACCTGCAGCACGCCGTCCTCGAGCGTGACATCGAGGCCGAGGAGATACTGGCCGCTGTCCGCCTGCCAGCGCGTCTCGCCATCGCGCACCACGACGCGATCTCCCACGGCACTGATCGCCAGTCCCGAGAGCGGCATCGAGGCCGGCAGCTCGCGCCGCAACCTCTCGAGCGAGCGGCGGATGCGCTTGGGGGGAACGCGGGCATCGATCAGCGCGCGCGCCGTGCGCAGGACGATCAGATCCTGGAACGACAGGCGATAGGCGCGGCGCGGTCCGCGCCCCGGCTTGACGAATCCGGCGCGGATCAGTCCGCGCGTGACCGAAGGAGACAGCCGCAGGACCCGCTGCACGTCCCGCACACTGAAGGAACGCATCCTTATTTCTTGAGGAAAGGTAGTTCCCCCGAAGTCAGCGTTTGCCCGCCTTGCGCACTACTTTAGCCGGTTCCTCGACGCGCTTGGGAGCTTTGCGCGGGCCCAGCGCGTCCTCGCGCGGCTTGCCCTTTCGCTCGAGGCTGGCGCGCAGCGCCTCCATGAGGTCGATGACCTTGCCTTCGCCCGG
>DASPOP010000267.1:0-7368 GCA_035625955.1 Steroidobacteraceae bacterium
CGGTGTTCCACCAGCGCTTCTCCACGAACACGCTGCCGCAGTGGCGGCTCGCGCACCCGTACCGGTATCTCGCTCACAATGGCGAGATCAACACCATCCAGGGCAACCGCAACTGGGCGCAGGCGCGCGGACCGCTGCTGCGTTCGCCACTGCTGCCGGAGCTGCAGCAGGCGCTGCCGCTGGTGTCGCTCACCGGCTCGGACTCGCAGAGCCTCGACAACATGCTGGAGGTGCTGCTCATGGGAGGGCTCGACCCGCTGCACGCGATGCGCCTGCTGATTCCGCCGGCGTGGCACGGGCTCGACACTCTGGATCCAGATCTGCGCGCCTTCTACGAGTACTACTCGGTGCACATGGAGCCCTGGGACGGGCCAGCCGGCGTCGTGCTGACCGACGGGCGCTACGCTATCTGCACGCTCGACCGCAACGGGCTGCGGCCGGCGCGTTACTGCATCACCCGCGACCGTTGCCTCACGATCGCCTCGGAGACCGGCGTGTGGGACTACGCACCCGAGGACGTGGTCAGGAAGGGCAAGCTCGGCCCCGGCGACATGATCGCGCTCGACCTCGAGACCGGGCAGCTGCTCACCACGCCGGACATCGATCTCGAGCTCAAGAGCCGCCATCCCTACAAGAGGTGGCTGCGGGAGGGCGTGCGTTACCTCGAGAGCGACCTGGTGGACGCGCGGCTCGCGGCCGAGCCGATGGATCGCGAGACCCTGGCGCTCTATCAGAAGATGTTCAACGTGACGCAGGAGGAGCGCGACGACATCATCCGCGTGCTCGCCGTGGACGAGAGCGAGGCGGTGGGCTCGATGGGCGATGACACGCCGATGCCGGTGCTGTCGCACAAGGTGCGGCCGCTGTACGACTACTTCCGCCAGCAGTTCGCCCAGGTCACCAACCCGCCCATCGACCCGCTGCGCGAGACCGTGGTGATGTCGCTGCAGACGCAGATCGGTCCCGAGTGCAACATCTTCGTGCCCGCGCCCGGGCATGCCCGGCAGATCGTGCTCGGCTCGCCGATTCTCTCGCAGAGAAAGCTGCGGCAGATTCTGGCGATCGAGGAGGTGACGCACGAGTTCCTCGATCTGCAGTACGAGCCGGCCGAGGGCCTGCAGCGCGCGATCCTGCGCTTGTGCGCGCAGGCCGAGAGCGCGGTGCGCGAAGGCAAACTGGTGCTGCTGCTGTCGGACCGCTACCTCGTCAAGGGGCGCGTGCCGGCGCACGCGCTGCTCGTGACCGGGGCCGTGCACCAGCATCTGGTGAAGACCGGGTTGCGTTGCAAGTGCAACCTCCTGGTCGAGACCGGCACGGCGCGCGAGCCGCATCACTTCGCCTGCCTCATCGGCTACGGCGCGACCGCGGTCTACCCCTACATGGCCTACCAGGTGCTGTTCGAGATGATGCGCCGCGGCCGGGTCAAGCTCGACTTCGCGGCGCGGCTCGAGCTCGGCCGCAGCTACCGTGCGGGACTCCGCAAGGGCCTCTTCAAGATCATGTCGAAGATGGGAATCTCCACCATCTCGAGCTACCGCAGCTCGCAGCTGTTCGAGATCGTGGGGCTCGCCGACGAGGTCGTGAGCTTGTGCTTCACGGGGACCGAGAGCCGGGTCGGCGGCGCGGATTTCTCCGACCTCGAGGCGGACCTGAGTGAGCTCGCCGCGCGTGCCTGGAACCCGCGCGAGTCGATCTCGCAGGGCGGGCTGCTGAAATACGTGCATGGCGGGGAATACCACATGTACAACCCCGACGTGATCGCGGCTCTCCAGGCCGCGGTGATGTCCGGCGACCGATCGCACTACCGGCAGTTCGCGCAGCTGGTGAATGAGCGCCCGCCCTCGACCTTCCGCGACCTGCTCGCGCTCAAGTCCGCTGCACGGCCGATTCCCCTCGAGGAGGTCGAGCCGGCGGAGGCGATCCTCCCGCGCTTCGACGGTGCCGGAATGTCGCTCGGCGCGCTCTCCCCGGAAGCACACGAGGCGCTCGCCATCGCCATGAACCGCTTAGGTGCCCGCTCCAACTCCGGCGAGGGGGGCGAGGATCCGGCGCGCTACCGCACGGAGAAAAACTCCAAGATCAAGCAGGTGGCCTCGGGACGCTTCGGAGTGACCCCCGAGTACCTGGTCCACGCCGAGGTGCTGCAGATCAAGATTGCGCAGGGCGCCAAGCCCGGCGAGGGTGGGCAGCTGCCGGGCCACAAGGTCAACGACATGATCGCGAGCCTGCGCTTCGCCCGCGCCGGCGTCGGGCTCATCTCGCCCCCGCCGCACCACGACATCTACTCGATCGAGGACCTGGCGCAGCTGATCTTCGATCTCAAGCAGGTCAACCCGCACGCGCTGGTATCGGTGAAGCTGGTGGCTGAGCCCGGGGTGGGCACGGTCGCCGCCGGCGTCGCCAAGGCCTACGCCGATCTCATCACCGTCTCCGGCTACGACGGCGGCACCGGCGCCAGCCCGCTCTCTTCCATCAAGTACGCCGGCACGCCGTGGGAGCTCGGGCTCGCCGAGACGCACCAGACGCTGCGTGCCAACGACCTGCGCCATCGCGTGCGGCTGCAGACCGACGGGGGCCTCAAGACCGGGCTCGACGTGGTGAAGGCCGCGATCATCGGCGCCGAGAGCTTCGGCTTCGGCACCGCGCCCATGGTGGCCCTGGGTTGCAAGTACCTGCGCATCTGTCACCTCAACAATTGCGCGACCGGAGTGGCGACCCAGCACAACGTGCTGCGCTCGAAGTACTTCACGGGATTGCCGGAGATGGTGATCAACTACTTCCGGTTCGTCGCCGAGGAGGTGCGCGAGATCCTCGCCGCGCTCGGGGTGCGTACGCTCGCGGAGATCATCGGCCGCACCGAGTACCTCGAGCCGCTTCCGGGCGCGACGCCGCGCCAGAGAAAGCTCGACCTGACGCCGATCCTCTCGACCGCAGGGCTCAACCGCGAGACGCCGCAGTTCTGTAGCACGCCGTCGAACGCGCCCTTCGACAAGGGGGAGCTCGCCGAGCGCATGGTGCGCGAGATGCTGCCGGCCATCGAGGCCAGGTCGGGCGGCGAGTGGCGCTACCCCCTGCGCAACTTCAACCGCTCGATCGGCGCGCGCGTCTCGGGCGAGATCGCGCGGCGCTGGGGCAACTACGGCATGGCTGAGGCGCCGCTCGTCGTACGCTGCACCGGCAGCGCCGGCCAGAGCTTCGGCGTGTGGAACGCGGGGGGGCTGCACCTCTATCTCGAGGGCGATGCCAACGACTACGTCGGCAAGGGCATGGCGGCGGGGCGCATCGTGCTGCGCCACCCCGGCGCCGCGCGCTTCGTCGCCCGCGAGACCGTGATCATGGGCAACACCTGCCTCTACGGCGCAACCGGCGGCGAGCTGTACGCAGCCGGCGTCGCCGGCGAGCGCTTCGCGGTGCGCAACTCCGGCGCGCTGGCGGTGATCGAGGGAGCGGGGGATCACTGCTGTGAGTACATGACGGGCGGCGCGGTGTGCGTGCTCGGGCGCACCGGCGTCAACTTCGGCGCCGGCTTCACCGGCGGCTTCGCCTACGTGCTCGATCTCGAGCGCAACTTCGTCGACCGCTACAACCACGAGCTCATCGACATCAGCCGCATCCACCCCGAGGCCATGCAGTCGCACGTGCAGCACCTCGAGAGCCTGCTCGAGCGGCACGTGGCCGAGACCGGCAGCGTCTGGGCGACGGAGATCGTCAACGACCTGCGCACTTACCTGCCGAAATTCTGGGTGGTGAAGCCCAAGGCGGCCTCGATCGACTCGCTCATCGAGAATCTGCGGCGCGCAGCGTAGGACGACTGGATCCGCTCCGCATGGCCGACAAGAACCTGCAGTTCCTCGACATCCCGCGCGCCGATCCGGCCAAGAGCCCGGTGGAAGCGCGCCTGACGCACTTCCGCGAGATCTACGCGCCGTACGACGCGGCCGGCGCCGCGGCCCAGGCCGGGCGCTGCCTCGCCTGCGGCAACCCCTTCTGCGAATGGAAATGCCCGGTCCACAACTACATTCCCAACTGGCTGAAGCTCATCGAGGAGGGCAATCTCTTCGAGGCGGCGGAGCTCTCCCACAAGACCAACTCGCTTCCCGAGGTATGCGGCCGCATCTGTCCGCAGGACCGCCTGTGCGAGGGCGCCTGCACGCTGAACGACGGGTTAGGCGCCGTCACCATCGGCGCGATTGAGAAGTACATCACCGACGAGGCCCTGAAGCGCGGCTGGAAGCCCGACATGACCCACATTCGCCAGACCGGGAGGCGCGTCGCCATCGTGGGTGCCGGGCCCGCAGGCCTCGGCTGCGCCGACATCCTGGTTCGCAACGGCGTGCAGCCGGTGGTATTCGACCGCCACCCGCGCATCGGCGGACTCCTCACCTTCGGCATTCCGCCCTTCAAGCTCGAGAAGGAAGTTGTGGAGAAACGCCGCGAAATCATGCAGGGCATGGGCGTTGAGTTCCGCCTGAATTGCGAAGTCGGGACCGATGTGCCGTTCGACTCGCTCCTCGAGCAATACGACGCGGTGTTTCTCGGCCTGGGAACCTATACGCCGGTGAAGGGCGGGTTCGCCGGCGAGGAGCTGCCGGGGGTGCACGCGGCGCTGCCCTACCTCGTCGCCAACATCC
Organism: Steroidobacteraceae bacterium; assembly: GCA_035625955.1. GTDB lineage: Bacteria > Pseudomonadota > Gammaproteobacteria > Steroidobacterales > Steroidobacteraceae > 13-2-20CM-66-19. Next base: position 4,632 of record DASPOP010000267.1, read on the forward strand.
GCCACGAGCTCGGAATCGAGGACGCCGCGGGCGAGCGGGTCAGCATGGCGGGCCGGCGCGTGGTGGTGTTAGGAGGCGGCGACACCGCCATGGACTGCAACCGCACTGCCGTGCGCCAGGGCGCTGAATCGGTCACCTGTACCTACCGGCGCGATGAAAGCAACATGCCGGGCTCGCGGCGCGACTACAAGAACAGCCGTGAGGAAGGCGTCGAGTTCCTCTTCAACCGCCAGCCGATCGAGATCCTGGGAAGCGAGCGCGTCGAGGGCGTGAAGCTGGTCGAGACCGCGCTCGGGGCTCCTGATGCGCGCGGCCGGCGCGTGCCGCAGCCGATCCCGGGGAGCGAGCACATCGTGCCCGCAGATGCGGTCGTCATCGCTTTCGGCTTCCTGCCGAGCCCGCCTTCCTGGTTCGCCGACCACGGCATCCGCCTCCACGACAACGGCCGCGTGCGCGTCTCGGCGGGAGTCGCCAACGCCTTTCAGACCACGCATCCGAAGGTGTTTGCCGGCGGCGACATGGTGCGCGGCTCCGACCTCGTCGTGACCGCGGTGTTCGAGGGGCGCGAGGCGGCAAGAGGGATTCTCACGCTGCTCGGCGTCGGCTGAGAGTCCGGTCGCGCAGCGCGCCGCTACCCTGAGAAGCCCTCTACAGGTTGATGACCGGCACAGGTGTCAACTCGTTCGCGTTGGTTTCACCGCTGCCAAGGCTGCCGCTGGCCCGATCGTCGAGCGTGAGCTGGCTCCTTCACATCCGGCACGGCTCGCGCTTGCGAGCATAAAAAAGCCCCGCTCGTGAGAGCGGGGCTTCATTTCTTCATCGCCTCAACGACCCGGTGGATCGCTGTCAGCTACCGCGGCGCGCTGGTACTCCGGACTTCAGAGGAGCCCGGCACCGGCTCACCGGCATGTCGCGTCATCACGAGCATCTAACACTTACCGGCTGAAACGTCTGGAGCGCAGCTCCGGCTTCTATCGCGAGGCCCGCGTGGTTCTCCACGCGCTGTATCGTTCCTGACAGCGCTAAAAGGTAGCTGCTGTCTTACCCGTGCCCGCGTCGATCCCCGAGTTTTCTCTTTTTTCGATCCTTTCAGCTGCTTTGCTTGTACGCATCACCGCCGCAACGATCGCTCCCTAAGGGGGCTCAAAAACCTTTTGCGGACGGTGCTTTCCGTGCGGAAATTATATCCATTCCAAGGCAAAAAACCATGTGGCAGGGAGCCGACAGTCGGGTTCCCGGGCCCTTAACGGGCCAGCCGGACCGCGAACCGGGCGCCGCCGCCCTCGGGGAGGTTCCCGGCCGAGGCCGATCCCCCGTGGAACTCGGCGATCAGCCGAACAATGTAAAGCCCCAGCCCGAAGTGCGGGCGGTTGTCGCCCTCGCTGCGGGACTGCCACAGCGACTCGAACAGCCGTCCCGGGGCCTCGGAGGGGAGCGGCGGCCCCGGGTTGTCGACCTCGAGAACGGCGCTTTCGGGCGTAAGGCGCAGCCGTACCGTGATCGTCGCTCCCGGGGGACTGAAATCGACCGCGTTCTCGATGAGCTTGTCGAGCATCTGCACGATGAGATCCGGGGCGCCATCCAGCATCGCGGGCCCGGGCGGGAGCTCCGCCGCGAAGCGCCGCCCGGGGAAGGCGCCGCGGTAGGCCGCCACCGCCGACTCGATCAGCGGCACCAGATTGAAACGGCTGCGCTCGGCGGCGCCGATCGCCTCCTCCACGCGCGTCGCCGCGCCCATGGCGAGGAGAATGGCGTTCAACCGCTCGCTCCCCTGGCGGGCGCGCTCGAGATAGGAGCGGGCCGAGTCCGGCACCTGCTCGGCCTCGAGGTTCTCGAGCGAGGAGCGCACGATGGTGAGCGGAGTGCGGATCTCGTGGGCGAGCTTGCCGGCGAGCGTGCGCAGATACCCGGTGTACTCGTTGAGGCGCCCGAGCAAGCTCGAGAAGCTGCGGGCGACGTCGCCGAGCTCATCCCGCGCGCTCGTTTCCGGGAAGGTCGCGACCAGCCCCGTGCGGGTCAGCGCCGACTCGCTCGCCTGGCGCAGCCGCGACAGGCGCAACGCCAGCCAGGCGGCGAACGCGAACATTGCGATGACCACCACGAGCGAGGTCGCCAGCGTGAAGTTGAGCATGCGCGTGAGGGCGCGATCCCGCAGCCGCAGCCAGCGGTCGGGCGTCTGGGTCACCTCGAGTGTGCCGATCGCCAGGCTGTGCTCGCGGTCGTAGATCGGCACCCGCGCCTCGATCGGCGGCGCCGTCCCCGGCTGATCGACGAAACGGCGGTAGAGCCGCGCGATCAGAGGCGGCGCGGGCCCGAGCTCCGCGACGCGCTTCAGCGCATCGACACGCGCGAGCACCCGGCCGGTGGGTGTCGTCACGGCGAGCTTCAGGCCCGGCTGTGAGAACTGCGTCAGGTAGGTCGTGAGCTCGGGCGAGGCCACGATCAGATGGCCGACCGTGCGCAGATCATCCGGATGGAGGCTGCCGTAGCTCACGGGCGCCGCGCCGCGCGCGTCGCGATCGTCGAGCAGCACGCCGAAGCCGGTGCCGAGCATCGAGAGCGGCACGCGCAGCTCGAGCCGATAGCCGCCCGGGGCGAGCTGCCAGCTGCCACGGATGCGCGGCTCGAGCTGGGCCTGCTGCTGGCCGTATTCGCCGGTCTCGATGTAGCGCGCCGCGACCGCGCCCGGGCCGGTCGCCGCGAGGAACACCTGCCGCTCGGTGCCCTCCGGGTCCTG
>DASPOP010000268.1:0-3195 GCA_035625955.1 Steroidobacteraceae bacterium
AGGCGAGCACCGCGTCGGCCGATGCATGCGCGATCAGCGGCAGCGTGGCCAGTTGATTACTTCGTCCTGTGTGCGTTGACGTATTCGGCGAGGTGGCGGAGCGAGGCGAAGATGCGCTCGTTATCCTCGCTGTCGGCGCGCAGCTGCACGCCGTACTGCTTGGATACCACCAGGGCGATTTCCAGGATGTCGATCGAGTCGAGGCCCAGACCTTCGCCATAGAGCGGTTGGTCCGGGCCGATATCGGCCGCGGAAACCTCGAGGTTCAGGGCCGCAACGATCAGGCTGGCGAGCTCGCGGGTGAGTGCGGTGAGGCCTTCAGATCCGGCAGGCTGCCTCAAGGATGACACGTTGTCGGACATTGCTGACTAAAGCGAGTTGAAAACGGTGGGGGCATTATACAAGGGCGGGTCCCAGGGCAACCACAGGCAGGAACCGACGCCCGCGCGCCGCAGTTGCGCGGCGGCACCGTCAGCGCGCCAGACGCCGGGCGACCAACAGCGGCAGGCGCAGCAGGAATCCGCCGAACAGCCGCGTGTACATCCAGGTGAGGAGCAGATTGTCGCGCCAGTAATTGAAGTGCGACACGCCGCCCTCGGCCCTGGTGAAGTAGCGGCAGGGCGCGGGGAGGTTCCGCACCGGCACGCCGCGCCAGGCGAGGCGCACCACCGCCTCGGCATCGAAGTCGAAGCGCCGCATCCAGCGCGTTCGCTGCATCACCTGAAGGAGCGGGGTGATCGGGTAGACCCGGAACCCGAACAGAGTGTCGACGATCCCGGACCACAGCGTCTCGAGATCCGTCCACCAGTTGGCGATACGCCGCCCGCGCAGGCGGATGCGGGGCGCGCTCGAGTCGAAGACCGGTGCGCCGAGGATCATCGCCTCGGGCGCCGCCCTTGATGCCTCCATGAAGCCCTCGATGCACTCGGCGGGATGCTGACCGTCGGAATCCATCGTGAGAACGTGGGTGTAGCCGGCCTGTGCCGCCGCGGTGAGCCCGTCGAGGACCGCCGCGCCCTTGCCGCCGTTCTGCGGCCGGACCAGGACACGGAGCCCTGCGTCGTCACGCGCGAGCTCCGCCAGCAGCGCCACCGAGCCGTCGGTGCTGCCGTCCACGACCACCCACACCGGATCCCAGTGCGCGCGCGCCGCGCGCACCGTGTCCGCCAACCGCGGACCCGGGTTGTAGCTCGGGATCAGCACCAGATGAGTCGCCGAGCGAGTCACTCGTCGCTCTCGACCAGGCGTTGCGACCTGCCGATCATCCACACGAAGCCAAGCCCGCCGCTCCAGTAGCTGTCGCGCTTCACCAGGGGGCTCCCCGCGAAGGCCGCACCCGCGAGCGAGTCGTGCCGCAGGTAGGCGCCGATCCAGTGTTCCCCGAAGCGCCGGGTGAGCGACACCAGCGCCTGCGTGCCGGCGTAGCCGCCGGTGGCCGCGTAGGCGGGACGCGTGGGCGTCGCGTACTGCGGCGCGACGCTGTAGAAGTAGTCGTCGTAGCGTCGCTGCGCAAACAGCGGGCCGGCGAGCAGTCCCAGCTTCCAGCCGCCGGGCGCTGCGTACTGCGCCAGGTCGAGGTTCAGGTGCGGCGCGTAGAACCAGCCGATGCCGTGGGGATGGGCCTCGATGGCGAACGCGGAGCGCGCCGGCAGCCGCAGGTCGAGCTTCGCGCGCGAGTCCGCCGAGCGCCACAGGTGCGCATTCAGCGCCGGCCCGACCTCCACCGTAGAACGCAGATCGGGCATCCCCGCGCGTGCCGAGTTGTTGCGCACCGGGGTGGTGGCGTTGACGCTCAGGTAGAGCTCGATGCGGTCCCGATGAAACAGCTTGCCGCGCAGCCCGTCGCGGTCGGACTGCAGGAACTTGCCGCGGTACACGAAGTAGGGCACCGGCACGGGGTAGGCGTGCGTGGTGTCGGCGCCGCGGTAGTCGTTGAACACCAGAGCACCGGCGCCGAGGCCGAATTCCCACAGCGGCTGCTCTCCGGAGCGCGCCGCGCGCGGGTCGAGGGAGGCGAGCACGATGAGCGCCGCGGCCGGCGCGACCCGCCCGAGGACGCGCGACCCGACCCGGCGGCGGCGATCGCTCACGCGTCGGCTTTGAGCGGGCACATGCCGGTCGCCTCGATCTCGACCAGCAGGTCCTGGCGGCAGATGTCCGCCTGCAGGTAGATCACCCTGGACGCGGGCTCGAGCGCCCGGGTCAGCTCGGCGCGGATGACCGGGAGGTCCGCCGGGCGGCGCACGTAGACCTTGCAGGCGAGCGAGCCGAGCGAGAAGCGCGCCGTGCGCTCCACCCGGTTGGCCTCCTCGAGGAGCGCCGCGATGTTGGCGAGCGTCTCGCGGGTCTGGGCCGCGGTGTCGCCGACATGAATCGAGCGATGGCCGACGATGCTCGCCGTCCCGGAGATGAAGAGCGTCAGGCTGTCGCGCTGGCGCAGAAGGGTCGCGCGCGAGAACACCGGTGCGTGGCTGCCGTACTCGCGCGGGTAACGGTAGGCGCTCAGCTGGCGCGGATTCTCGATGAAGGCGGGCGCCACGCGGCCGGCGAGGAAATAGACCACCAGCGGACTGCCGCTCGCGGCTCCCAGCGCCGAGGCGGCCGGGACCTTGCCGCGGACGGCACGCCCACAGGCGCTGAGCGCGTGCTGGCGCGCGCGATTGAACTGGCGGTAGCGCTCGAGGCCGTCGCTGTCGCGGTTGATGTCGGGCAGGTAGTTCCATACCCGCAGCAGATGCGGAAACCCGAGCGCATCGAGGGTGGCGCAGATCTCACGGTAAGCCTCTTCGGTGGCCACCTGCAGCGCCGAGGGGGCGGCGGGCCCGGCGGGCCCGGCAGACACGGCGGGGGCGATCTCCGATTCCGCGAGTGCGATGCAGCCGAACAGAAGGTTCTCACTGCGGCGGAAGCGCACCCGGTTGCGGCGGCCGGACTCGGCCGGCTGACCCGAGCGCCAGACCTCGCAGACGTCGGCGGTGCCGAGCAGGAGCGGGGTGTTGACCTCGGCGACCGGGATCTCACCCGACCCCGCTGCCGGGGCGGGCGGGGCGTTGAAGGTGGCGACGCCGAGCACGCCGGCGCACTCGGCCGCCCGGTACTCGGCCGGCGACAGGTAATCGAGGCGCAGCCCGGCTGGGGCGTGCATCAGGCGCACGATCGAGGCGTCACTTGTCCGGTTTCGAGTCGTCGCTCTTC
>DASPOP010000269.1:0-13337 GCA_035625955.1 Steroidobacteraceae bacterium
GACACGCTCATCCTCGTCAGCTCGGACCTGAGCCACTATCACCCCTACGCGGTTGCCCGGAGCCTCGATGCCGCAACCGCCGCTGCCATTCTCGCGGGCAAGGAGACTCTCTCGGGTGATGACGCCTGCGGCTGCGTGACGGTGAACGGTCTCACCCGAGCCGTGCGTCGCGGCGGCCTGCAGGGTGAATTGCTCGACTTGCGTAACTCCGGCGACACGGCCGGCGATCGGCAGCGCGTCGTCGGCTACGGCGCTTTCGGGTTCTACGATGCTTGAGCAGAGCGAGCGTTCCCGGCTGCTGGAGCTCGCCCGCGACTCGATTGCGCGCGGTTTGAACTCTGCTGCGCCCGAGCCCTTGCCTGAAGGAGAGTGGTCATCAGGGCTGCTCGTGCCCGCGGCGGCATTCGTAACCCTGACGCTGAGCGGCGAGTTGCGCGGCTGCCGCGGCACGACCGACCCACAGCGCCCGCTGGCCGAGGAAGTCTGGCGCAGCGCCTGGCTGAGCGCCTTTGCCGATCCCCGCTTCCCGCCGATGGTGGCTGAGGAGGTCGGCCCGTTGCGGATCGCCGTCAGCGTGCTCACGGCGCTCGTGCCGATCGCCTGCGCCAGCGAGGCCGAGCTGGTCGAATCGCTGCTGCCGGGTGTCGATGGCCTGGTGCTTCGCTGCGGCGCTGCGCGCGCGACCTTTCTCCCGGCGGTATGGCAGTCGGTGAATGAGCCGCGTGAGTTTGTGAGGCAGCTGCGGCGCAAGGCCGGCCTGTACGGCTCACTCTGGCCGCGCGAAATGGCCGCTTTCCGCTATCGCACCGAGACGTTCGACTCCGGAGAGGGCACCGCGCTGGCGGCGTGAAGCCGCTATAAGGAGACCGAGCCCTCGCGGAACGCCGAGCGACTCAGCCAGGCGTTGATGAGAACCGGCTTGCCGGATCCTGCGGCGGCGCGTGCGCGCGCGATGGCTGCGGGAACCTCGCCATCCGTCTTTACCAGGATGCCTTCGCCGCCGAAGCCGGCGGCGACCTCGTGATAAGCGCTGCGCGCAAGAACTGTAGCGACGTCGTCTTTGAGGAGCTTCACCTGTTCGCGCGCAATTTGCGTCCAGCCGGCGTCATTGCCGACGACCGCGATGATCGGGATCCGATGGCGCACGAAGGTGTCGAACTCGCTCAGGCCATAGCCGCAGGCGCCGTCGCCGAAGAGAATCCACACTTCGGCTTCCGGCCGGCAAAGCGCGGCGGCGAGCCCGAACCCGGCTCCGACGCCGAGCGTGCCAAACGGCCCCGGATCAAGCCAGGTGCGCGGCCCTCGCGGCCGGAGGATGTACGAGGCGGTGGCAACGAAATCGCCGCCGTCGGCGACGAAGATGGCGTTGTCGCCGGCGGCATGCTCGATGGCGCGCAACAGCGCAATCGGATTGACGAACTCGCCTGGGATGGCAGCCTCCTGCTCGATGCTCGCGTCCCTGGCCGCATCATGGCCGCGAAGCGTCGCGATCCAGTCCTGCCAGCGTGAAGATGTCCCGCCGGCCTCTGCCGCCAGTTGTTCGAGGAACGAGCCGGGATCGCCGATCGCGGCAACATCGGGTGTGCGATTCAGCCGTGCGTCGCTGGCGCTGCGGTTGGCGGCGATCACGGCGCTCGAGCGCAGCTGCCGCCCGTAGTCGAGCCGGAAGTCGCACGGAGTCCCGATCAGCAGTACGCAGTCGGCCTCGCTGAGCGCCTGACGACGCTGATGACGAAGCTGCAGCGGGTGATCGCGGCCGAGAAGTCCACGCGCCATTCCCGACAGGTATACCGGGATGCCGAGCCGGGCGATGGCGGCGGCAACCCGGGCCGGGTCGGTGCCGGCGGCGAGCGCCTGACTCCCGACGATGGCGAGCGGCCGGGAGGCTCGCGCCAGACGGTGGACGGCCCGGGCAACGCTCGAGCGGCGCGCTCGGGGCACGCTCAGCGGGGCTCGCGGCAGCGGCGGCGACGCAGTTTCGCTGCCCGCGAACAATCTGGCGAAGTGCCGATTTACGTAGAGCCGACGCAGTCGGCTCGCCAGCGAGCCTCCCTTGCCCGCCGCGTCGCGGTACCACTCGCTCACCAGCGATCTCGGGTAGAGCAGGTCGACCGGGCACTCGACGAACGCCGGTCCCTGCACGCCGGCGCAAACCGCCGTCAGTGCGTCTGCGGTCGCGCGGCCGAGATCGCGCACGCGGCATATGCGCTTGAAGAGCTTGACGTGCGGCGCCACGACCGCGTGCTGGTCAATATCCTGCAGGGCGCCGCGCCCCTCGAGCATCGTTGGCACGGCGCCGCCCAGCACCAGAGTCGGTGACTGAGCAAGCTGCGCGTTCTTCAGGGCGGTGACGCAGTTGGTGACACCCGGACCAGCGGTCACGGCCGCTACTCCCGTCATGCCCGTCAGCCGTGCAACGCCGTCGGCCGCGAATACCGCCGTGGCCTCATCGCGCACGTCGATCACACGGATAGCGTGAGCCTTGGCGCTGGTGAGGATCGGCGAGATATGCCCTCCGCACAGCGTGAACAGCAGCGAGACCCCGTGCGATCGCAGCGCCTCGACGACGCGATCGCCGCCGTGCTCTGCAGCTTCCCCGGCGGCTGCCACGTCGTCTGCGGAGGTCTCTTGCCTTGCCATGAAGAGCCGAGCTGAGAGCGATGCAGCCCAGCGCCCCGGGCCGCTACGCTGGCGCAGCGCTGCCGGCGTGCTGGCGGTACTCGGCCACCGAGATGATTCGCCGTGCGCGCGTGTCCCACAGAATGCATCGCAGCGCACCGGGAACGTCGCGCAACCTGAGGCGGGTGACATCCGGGAACAGGTGTTGATATTCGTGGTGGCACTCGGCGAGCCGGTAATTCGGAATGCTCGCCGACAGGTGATGGACGTGATGGTAGCCGATACTCACGGTGAACCAGTTCAGCCAGCCCGGCAGCACCAGAAAGCTCGTGCCCTCGATCGCGCCGGTGTCGATGTCCCAGTTCTCGTTGCCGCTCGCGTAGGAGTGCTCGAAGTTGTGCTGCACCGTGAATAACACGATACCCACGCTGCCGGCGATCGATACGCTGAGAAGATAGATGGAGAAGAACCGCGCCGGCCCGCACGCCCAGCACATCGCCGCCCAGATGCTGAGCAGCACCACGTTGTTCCAGAGCATGTGCCGGTACTCTCTCGAGGAGTTCCAATAGCGCGTCCGGTAGCTCGCGGCATGTGCCTGTAGCGATACGCTCGGCTGCAACAGCTTCTGCCTCACAGTGTGGGCCACGAGGCCGACGCTGCCCTTCAGCCAGGTAAAGCGCGGATTGAAGATCAGATAGATGAAACCGGCCAGCGGCGCGGCCACGACGCTGCACTTGCTGCGATACATCTGCTGCTGGGTGCGCGTGAGAGAAGCGTACTCGTCCACCGAGAGCGTCGTGTACGGCCCCCGGTACCGGTCCCAGTTGCCGTTGTGCGCGTGATGGTAGTTGTGGTGCTGCGCCCAGACGTACTGCGGCATTCCAGAGAAGACGCCGAAGAGAAAGCCAGCCGCGCGGTTGAGCCCGCGGCTGCGGAACAGACTGCCGTGGCCACAGTCGTGCATCAGGCCGAAGATACGCACGGTGAAGAGAATGAGGAGAAGGAGTGGAATGACGGTGAGCCAGGGCGATGCGCTGCCGGCGCACCAGATGGCCGCCCACCACAGGAGCGCGAACGGAACCAGAGTCGTGACAACCTGCGTCAGTCCCTTGATATCGTCCGACTTGGCGTACCGACTGATCATGGCGCACTTCTGGCGCCCGAAACTCTCGCACGACACCACGATAGAGACCGCCCCCAGCTCCCGATTTCTTGTACTGGCGCAAACCCGCCGGGTCCGACTCCGGCGGCAACGCGGCAGTATGCTGCCGCAGGCCCTTGGGCGCCACTGGTTATCGAAGCCTTTCGGCCAAAAATGAGAGAACGGTCATGAAGAAGGGCGCTGCGCCGAAGGGCAAGACTCCTTCTCAGCTGATCGACGCGAGAATCGAGGAGCTCGGCGACTGGCGGGGCGAGACGCTCGGCCGACTGCGCCGCCTGGTCGGAGAGGCCGATTCCGAGGTCGTCGAGGAATGGAAGTGGGGCGTTCCCGTGATTCGCGCCGCCGTAACGCTGAACAAGTCGGCCGGCCGGCGTTAGAGGGCGGCGCGCCGCAGGCGCAGGGCATTGCCGACGACCGATACCGAGCTCAGGCTCATGGCGGCAGCGGCCACGATCGGACTCAGCATCAGACCGAAGGCCGGGTAGAGAACGCCGGCGGCGAGCGGAACGCCGAGCGCGTTGTACACAAAAGCCAGCAGCAGGTTTTGCCGGATGTTGCGCATGGTGGCGCGGCTGAGGGCGCGGGCCCGTGCAATGCCGAGCAAGTCTCCCCTGACGAGGGTGATGCCCGCGCTCTCCATGGCCACGTCCGTGCCGGTGCCCATCGCGACTCCGACGTCCGCGGCGGCGAGGGCCGGCGCGTCATTGACGCCGTCGCCCGCCATTGCGACGACCTGCCCGGCGCTTTGCAGGCGCCGCACGATCCGGCTCTTCTGCTCCGGCAGGACCTCGGCTTCGAGATCCCCGATGCCGAGCCTTGCCGCTACCGTCTCGGCCGTCGCGCGGTTGTCTCCCGTCAGCATGACGATGCGCACGCCATCCGCCCGCAGCCGCTCGAGTGCGGACGGCGTCGAGGCTTTGATGGGATCGGCCACGGCGAGAATGCCCGCGAGCCGGGCGTTTACCGCTACGTACATCACGGTGGCGCCCTGGCGACGCAACTGCCCGGCGCGCTGTTGCAGGCGCCCGGTGGCATCCACGGCGTTACCCGTCGCGCTGGCATTGCCGATCGCCACATCCTTGCCCTCGACCCGGCCGCTGACACCCTGGCCGGTCACGGAGCTGAAGCCCGCCACCTCCGCGATGGCCAGGCCCTGCTCGCGCGCCGCCCCGACGATCGCGGCGGCGAGGGGATGCTCGCTGGCTCGCTCGACGCTCGCGGCGAGTGACAGGAGGCTCGGCTCGTCGAACCCTGCGGCCGGTACCACTGCGATGACGCGCGGCCTGCCCTCGGTCAGGGTTCCGGTCTTGTCGACGACCAGCGTGTCGACCTTCTCGAACCGCTCGAGCGCCTCTGCGTCCCTGATCAGCACGCCGAGTGTCGCTCCCCTGCCGACGCCGACGATGATGGACATCGGCGTCGCAAGTCCGAGCGCACACGGACAGGCGATGATGAGTACCGACACCGCTGCGATCAGCGCGTAGGGGAATGCCGGCGGTGGACCCCAGATCAGCCAGGCCGCGAAGGCAGCGAGGGCGACCATGACGACGGCCGGCACGAACCAGGCCGCCACCACATCGGCCAGTCGCTGGATGGGTGCGCGGCTGCGCTGCGCCTCGCTGACCATGCTGACGATACGGGCCAGCGTCGTCTCCGGTCCGACGCGCTCGGCGCGCATCAGGAGCGATCCTGTGCCATTGATCGTGCCCCCGATCAGCTTCGAGCCGGCGGCCTTCGCCACCGGCAGCGATTCCCCCGTGATCATCGACTCGTCGACCGCACTCGTGCCTTCGATCACCTCGCCGTCGGTCGGGACGCTTTCGCCCGGTCGGATGCGCAGCCGGTCGCCGAGACGCACCTCCGCGAGCGGAACATCCTCATCCGGGCCTGCCGCGCCTGGCCGATGCGCGATCTTCGGTGCGAGCCTGAGCAGGGCGCGGATAGCACCGCTGGTGCGCTCGCGCGCACGCAGCTCGAGGACCTGTCCCAGCAGCACCAGCACGGTGATGACCGCTGCCGCCTCGTAGTAGAGGGGCAGGCCTCCGTCCGCGCCGCGCAGTGAGGGTGGGAAGAGCTGCGGCAGCAGGGTTGCGGCCAGGCTGAAGAGGTAGGCCGCACCGGTGCCGAGTGCGATGAGGGTGAACATGTTGAGAGAGCGGTTGCGAACCGATGCCCACGCCCGCACGAAGAACGGCCAGCCGGCCCACAACACCACTGGCGTTGCGAGGATCAGCTCGAGCCAGGGAATGAGGCGGGGCGAGAGGTAGTGGTGAAGACCCCCGAGCGCGTGTGCCGCCATTTCCGGGATCACCAGCGGGGAGGCGAGCACTGCGCCGACCCATAAGCGCCGTGTCATGTCCGCGAGCTCGGCGTTGGATTCATCGAAGGTCGGAGCCACGGGCTCGAGCGCCATGCCGCACAGGGGGCAGCTGCCCGGCGCGTCGCGGCGAATCTCCGGGTGCATGGGACAGGTATAGACGGCGCCCGCGGTCGCCGGCTCGGGAGCGCCGCCGCCCGACGGCTGGCCGGCGGGCTCGCGCGGATTCGCGAACCGTGCCGGGTCGCTCAGGAACCGGGTCCGGCAGCCTTCGCAGCAGAAGACATAGCGGCGACCCGCGTGCTCGGCGATATGGGGCGAGTGCGCGGACACCTGCATGCCGCACACCGGATCGGTCGCCTGCCCGCCGCTATCGTGTCCCCCGTGGTCCATGCCTGAAGTATGGACCATCGACGCGGAGGACAACGCGCTGCAGCAGGGGCGCCTGCGTCGCAGCCGCTGGTCGCGCAGGGATGGCGGCAAATATCACCGCTTCATAAGAACTCCCTAAAGATCTCCTGCTCCCCGGTCACTAACGTTCATACCCGAGGCTTGATGACGTTTTCACGCAAACCACTTATCTGACACAGGAGATCCATCATGAGCTCGAATGCAAAGACCTTAAGCCGTGTTCCCTTCGTGTTCGCGACCGGGATGCTGCTGGCGTTTGCGGCCGTTACCGCCGCCCATGCCAACGAAGAGCCGGTACGCTCGGAGACCGTGAAATTCGACGACCTGAATGTGGGTTCGCCGTCCGGCGTCCAGGCGCTGTACGACCGCATTCACCGGGCCGCCAAGCGCGTCTGCTCCGAGTCCGACCCGCTGCAGCAGATTGCCGCCAAGACCTGCACGCAGAAAGCCGAGGCCAGGGCGATCGCGACCGTGAGCCTGCCGCAGCTCACGGCGTTCTACCAGATGAAGACCGGCGATCACTCGCAGCCGCTGATCGCGAATCGGTGAGTGAGTTACAGGGTCCGGACGAAGGGACACGCCCGGACCCTTCCTTGCAGGCGGATACGACTGCGGCACTACCTGGCCCGGAGTGATTTGCTACGCCTGCGCGGAAGTGTTGTGATCGAGGATCATGAGGCTGAAGTTTGCCGATTGCGTTCTCGACCTGCGCGCGCGCCAGCTCGAGCGGCAGGGCAGGGTCGTGCCGCTGGAGCCCAAGGTATACGAGTTGCTGGAGGTCCTGATCAAGCGCCGTCCAGCGGTGGTCACCAACAACGAGCTCGATGAGCTCCTGTGGCCGCAGGTCTACGTGGAGCGCACCAGCCTGACCCGGCTGGTGTCGGAGCTGCGCGCCGCGCTCGCTGACACGCCGCGCGGCTCGCGCATCATTCGCACCGCCTACAAGACCGGCTATGCCTTCTGTGCCGAGGTGACCTCCGTGCCGTCCGCGGCCGGCGCCCCGGCAGCGATCGAGCTCGTCTGGAAGCGGCAGACTCTTGCCCTCACCGACGGCGAGCACTTTGCGGGACGGGACGAAGCCTGCGCGCTCATGGTCGACGCGAGCACCGTGTCGAGACGTCACGCACGCATAACCGTCGCCTCGGGAGCGGCAATGATCGAAGATCTCGGCAGCACCAACGGCACACACGTGAGGGGGGTGAGGATTTCCGCGCCCACCCCACTCGAGCCCGGCGACGAGCTCGCGCTGGGCAGCGAGGCCGTGCAGGTGCGGAGGCGGAGGCCGTCGGCTCTTACCGTCAAGGTCGACGAGCAGACCAGGGGCGCCGACAGACTGCGCACGAAGTGACGGCCATGCAAACCGGCTCGATCGGCAAGGCATTTTTCCTGGCGCTGCTCGCGGGCGTCACTCTGTGCGCGCCTGCAGCTGCGGAACCGGGATTGCAGATTTATTTCATCGACGTCGAAGGAGGGCAGTCGACGCTCGTAGTGACGCCCGGCCGGCACACCCTCCTGATCGACACCGGATGGGCGGGTGACGGATCCGGCTTCCGCCCCGGCGGCGCGCAACAGGCGCGGGACGCGAACCGCATCCTTGCCGCCGCCCGCGATGCCGGCGTCGGCCGGATCGACTATCTCCTCATCACGCATTTCCACGTGGATCACGACGGCGGCGTCAGTGAGCTGGCGCAGCTCATGCCGATTCGCGTCTTCATCGATCACGGGTCTCCCAGCGACGATGCCGTGAAGACCAGTCCCGAGACCCGGGATGGATTTGCGGCGTATGCGCAGGTGCGGAGCGGCGCGGCAGGGCACATCGAGCCGAGGCCCGGAGATCGCCTGCCTCTCGGCGACGTGGAGGCGACCGTGGTCAGCTCCGCCGGCGCCACGCTCGAGCGGCCGCTGCCGGCCGCTGGCGCGAGAAATCCGCTCTGCCAGGATCAGGCGGGCGCGCCGCGCGATCCCTACGAGAACCCCCGATCGACCGGGGTGGTAATCCGCTACGGGAGGTTCCGCTTTCTCGACCTCGGTGACCTGAGCGGTCGACCTCTGTTCAATCTCGCGTGCCCGATCAACATGATCGGCCCGGTGGATGCGTATCTGGTCCCCCATCACGGCGGCCCGGACGTGGCGGATCCTGCGACCTTCGCGGCGTTCAAGCCGCGGGTGGCGGTCATGAACAACGGCGTGAGCAAGGGTGGGGCGCGGACGACCTACCAGGCTCTGCACCAGGTGCCGGGACTCGAAGCTGTCTGGCAGCTCCACCTGTCCGCCGAGGCAGGCGACAGCAATTTCGCGGCGCCTTACGTCGCCAACCTCGACGAAAGCACTGCCCACTGGATCAAGCTCGTCGCGAGGGAGGATGGCTCTTTCCGCATCCTCAATCAGCGGACGGGCGAGTGGCAGGAGTACCCGGCGCCACGGAGATGATGCTCGTCGCGCCGGCCGCGGACGCCCCACGCTCCCGATGATCGTCGCTCAGGCCGCTCCAGCTGCCAGCTTGTGCGCGGTGGCGATCAGCGGATGAGACGGATCGAGGTTTTGCTCGAGGTGCGGGATGGCTTCCTTTGCGCTGGCCGCCGCGGCGTCCCGTCTGCCCTGCGCCAGCTCCACCTGCGATCGCCACACGAGGGCCTCCCCGATCGTTGCTGATGACTTTGGGTCGATCGCATCCTGTCGCGCCCGCGCTAGCGCGGCGTCGACATCCTGGGCCGCGGCCAGATATTGCACGAGCGCGTATTCAGCTTGGGATCGCACCAGCAGCAGTCGCTGCCAGTTCTGCTCGGTGGCGCGCCGCGCCTCCGGGATGAGGGCTACAGCCTCGCCGATGTGCTGACTTGCCGCATTGGCGTCATGCCGGGCGAGATCGAGTTCAGCGTGCGTGATCAGCACTCTGGCAGCCGCGCGGCGTCCGATCGCGTCACCGACATCAGTTTCCGTTGCCGCAACGGATGGCCAGTACTCCTGCGCCGCCGTCAGGTCGCCACGCGCGAGCGCCGCGCGGATCGCGCCGACGCGATACAGCGCGATCGCCGGGCGCTGCCCGCCCTGTTCGGCCTTCGAGGCGAATTGCATGAGAGCCTTGTCCGGCGCCGTCTCTGTGCCGGCTGCAACGTCTGCAAGGAACCGCGTCGCCTGCAGGTAGTAGGGCAATTCCGTGCCGGGCGCCGAGGCCCTCACTTCGGTCGCGGCGGTTTCGATCTCCTCGATCACCTTGCGCGGCTGGCCGCCGTTGAGCAGCGCGGTGGTGCCGACGTTGAGCATCGCAAAGTAGGCTGTACTGTTGGCACGCCCTACGGACCTGGCGATCGCCATCACCGCCTGCTCCGCGGGCCACGCGTCGCGATAGTCTCCCGCGAGCACCAGCGAGCGCGCATGCTCGTGGGCGGTGCTGGTATAGCGTGAGGAGCGCTTCTGCCCTGCCTCCTCCAGCGCCTGCATCGCCTCCCGGGTCACCGCGACGGCGCGCGGGTAGTCCCCCTCGGCTTGCGCGATATAAGCCGTCGCCAGCGCGCACTCGGTCATCAATCCCGCGGCGGCCGGATTCAGCCGCCGCATGTTTTCGCGGCCGATCTCGTCCTGTGCATGCGCCGTCGTGAGGTCCCCGGCATAGGCCGCGTCCACCGCCCGGCCGCAGGCGATATCGGCGTTCAGGTGCGGATCGTTCAGCCGCTTCGCGATGGCCTCGGCTTCCTGCATGACCTGCTCACCGCCGCGTGAATCGCCGATGTCGATGTAGCGTCCGGAAAGAGCGTTGAGGAGCCGCGCCTGTATCAACGGACTGTCGCTGAAGCGCTGGCGAATCATGGTGCGCGCACGCTCGAGACGGCGCACCGCGAGCTCGTGCGGTGCCTGGCTAAGGCTGTCTCCCAGCAGGAACTCATTGACTTCGACCTGCGCACCCGACCTCGTGGCCTCGAAGTTGGCGAGGTCCCGCTGCGCGCGCGCCTCGTACATCTGCCACACGGCGAAGGCCGTCGTGCCGATGAGGGCGATCGTGGTCAGCAGCGCGCCGAGCACGCTGCCGCGGTGCCGCCGTACGAACTTGGTCACCCGGTAGCGCATGGTGTCGGCATGCGCTTGCACGGGCTCGTGGGCCAGCAGGCGCTTCAGGTCATCGGCGAAATCCGTCACCGACCGGTAACGCTCGGCCGGACTCTTCTTCAGCGCCTTGCCGAGGATGTTGTCGAGGTCGCCCCTGAGCAGCCGCCTCGGTACCGTCTCGATGAGGCCCACCGTCGAGGGCCGCGGCGGATCCTGAGTGAGAACCGCCTGGATGAATTGCGCCCTGGACACACTGTCGGCTGGATAGGGGGCGGTGCCGGTCAGAAGGACATAGAGCACGAGTCCCAGCGTGTAGATGTCCGTGCCCGTGGTCACAGGCTCGCCGGTCAGCTGCTCGGGCGCCGCGAACATCGGAGTGAGGGCGGCCTGACTGGACTGGTCGGCGCGCCGGATGCGCCATCGCCCTCGAGGAGCTTGGCGATGCCGAAATCGAGCAGCTTCACGACCCCGTCGCGGGTCACGAAGATATTTCCGGGCTTGAGGTCCCGGTGCACGATGAGGTGGCTGTGGGCGTGCGCCACGGCGTCGAGCACGTCGAGAAAGAGCCGGATGCGTGCCTCGATGCCGAGCGCCTGCCGGCGGCAGTATGCGTCGATGGGCTCACCTTCGACGTGCTCGAGGACGAGATAAGGCTGGGTGTCGTCGAGCACGCCTGCATCGAGCAGCCGCGCGATGTGCGGGTGCTCGAGGCTCCCGAGGAGCTGTCCTTCGGTACGGAAGCGCTGCTCCGCGCCCCGCCCGAGCCAGGAGGCATGCACCAGCTTGATGGCGACCACACCCTCATAGCGCCCGTCCGCGCGGCGCGCGCGCCAGACGCTGCCCATGCCGCCCCGCCCTGCCTCGGCTTCGATCTGGTAAGGCCCGATTCGCCGCCCGATCAGCGTGCCCGTCCCGATGCCGGCGAGGGGCGGTGCGGAGCCGCTCAGGAATTGCGCGAATCCCTCGCGCTCACGCGCGGCGAAGAGCTGCTCGAGCTGCGCCGCGATCTGCGGCTCGCGCTCGCGAAGCTCCGCGAGCCAACTCTTCCGCTCCGCATCGCTCAGGTCGAGCGCGTGGTCGAAGTGCTTGCTGATCGGGGATGGGTCGTCCATAGGCTCATTCTCATCATCGTAATCCGCCAGCAGAAAACGCCGCCCGCGCCTGCCGGCGCCCTCAGGATGCGTCCTTGAGCTTCTGGAACAGGATCATGCGCGCCTTCTCCCAGTCGCGCTGCAGGGTGCGCGAGGAGCTGCCGCGGAGTGCCGCGATCTCCTCGAAGGTGTAGCCGCAGAAATACTTGAGGTCCACGAGCTCCGCGAGTCGTGGGTCCTTTGCCGCGAGCTCATCGAGGGCTTCGGAGAGCCGCGAGGCTTCCGTGGCGTCCGCCTGGCTCTCGGCGACCTCGGTGTTGAGTTGCGTGATGTGAAAGCCTGCGCCGCGCTTCAGCGCGAGGCGCTCGCGCAGCATGTCGATGAGCAGCCCGCGCATCACACGCGACGCGTAGCCGATGAAGCGCTGTTTGTCGGGGAACTGCGCCGCATCCGCCGAGAAACGCAGGTACGACTCGTGCAGCAGCGTCGTGGGGCTGATCATCACGCCTGCGCCGCGCTTGAGCTGCCGCTCGGCGAGCCGGTGCAGCTCGGCGTACAGCGCGGCAAACAGCCGCTCCTTGCCGCCGGCGACGCCCGCGTCGGTGTCCTTAAACAGGCCCTGCCAATCCGGATCGGTCATTGCCCCGTCCTTCGCTCGAGAGAGTGCCCAAATCCCTCCGTGCGCGCCACTCGCAGGCGCAGCGGACACACAGGTTATGTCAGTCGCGGGGGCCCGGTACCGCCGTCGCCCCGGCGAGGTGGCGTCTTTGCACGGCGGAATTCGATTAGGTAGGTAACCCGCCCATGAACGGGCGGCACAGCCAGACCGGCCACAGGGAGACCGTATGAAGAAGAGCCCGTGCGCACTTGCCGTCGCAGCCGCGATGATCGCTCCGGTGTTGGCCGATCCGGGCGCAACCTCCAATGTGGGGGTGAGCGCCTCGCCGGATCCCACCGGCATCATCGCGACGGTCGACCTGAACGGCCGCATCCGCAGAGATGGCGCCTTCTTCCAGAGTCTCGGCACGAACGGGCGCAGCTGCGCCTCGTGTCACGTCGACAGCCAGGCGTTCGGCTTGAGCGCGGCCGGTGCCCGTGAGCGGTTCGCGCAGAGCCGCGGACAGGACCCGCTGTTCGCGGCCGTCGACGGCGCCAACTGCAGCAACGTCGCGCCCGGCGATGCCCGCGGACACAGTCTCATGCTGCAGGCCGGGCTCATCCGCATCGCACTGCCAGTGCCCGCTGCGGCTGAGTTCAGCATCAGCGTGGTCCATGATCCCTATGGCTGTGCCATGCTGCTCGATCCGGCGACCGGTCAGACCATGATCTCGGTGTATCGGCGACCGCTGCCCACGACCAATCTGACGTTTCTGAGCGCCGTCATGTTCGACGGACGCGAGACGGTCGCCCCGCTCACCGGCAGTGCGACGTTCCTCGCTAACCTCACGACCGACCTGAAGCACCAGGCCGTGGATGCCACCAACGGTCACGCGCAGGCGGCGCATCCCCCGACCGACGCGCAGGTGGCGGACATCGTCAGCTTCGAGCTCGGCCTCTTTACGGCGCAGTGGTTCGACCGGTCGGCCGGGCTGCTCAACGCCGCCGGTGCGCAGGGCGGCCCCGGTCTGCTCTCGGCGGAGGTCTATTACCCCGGCATCAACGACTCACTCGGAGCCGATCCGAGCGGTGCGCC
>DASPOP010000270.1:0-2119 GCA_035625955.1 Steroidobacteraceae bacterium
CCGTCCGTCGGCACGGCCGTCACGGCCGCCTCGGCCGCGCTCATCGGCGGGTTGTTCCCCGTGAAGCTGCTCGGCGAGATGGTGTCGATCGGCACGCTCTCGGCCTTCGTCACGGTGTGCATCGGCGTGCTGGTGCTGCGCTATACGCGGCCCGACCTGCCGCGCCCCTTCAAGGCGCCGTGGCCGTGGTTCACCTGCATCGCGGGCGCGGTGGTGTGCTTCGCGATGATGCTCGGGCTCGGGACTCCAACCTGGATGCGGCTCATCGTGTGGACCATCATCGGTGCGCTGATCTACGTCTTCTACGGCTATAGCCACAGCAAGGTGCGCACCGAGGGCAACGGCGGCGCCGCGGCCCCCGTTACGTCGCGTTGACGCCGGGGCAGGCCGCGGGAGCCGAGCCTCAGCGCCGCCGCACCCGCATGTTGATCAGCTCGACTGCCACCGCGAAGGCCATCGCGAAGTAGAGATAGCCCTTCGGAATCCCGAAGTGCAGCGCTTCCGCCACCAGCGCCGCCCCGATGAGGATCAGGAATGACAGCGCCAGCATCCTGATCGTCGGGTGGCGCTCGATGAAGGCGCCGATCGGCCGCGCCACCCACATCATGACCAGGATCGCCACCACGATGGCGGCCACCATGACGGCGAAATCCTTCGCCAGCCCCACCGCGGTGAACACCGAGTCCAGTGAGAACACGATGTCGATGACGCCGATCTGCACGATGGTGAGCGCGACTCCGGCGCGCGGCCGCGGTGCAGGCGCGCCCGCCGGCGCGCCCTCGAGCGAGTGGTGAATCTCCACGACGCTCTTGGCCAGCAGGAACAGCCCGCCGGTGAACAGCACCAGGTCCCGCGCCGAGAACGGGCGGCCGGCGAGCTCGAACCATGGCCGCGTCAGGTGGGTGAGCCACACGATCGAGAACAGCAGCGCGATCCGGGTCGCCATCGCAGCGGCAAGGCCGCCGAGGCGCGCGGCGGGCTGCTGCGGCGGCGGCAGCCGGCCCACCAGCACCGCGAGAAATATCAGGTTATCGACGCCGAGTACGATCTCGAGCGCTGAGAGCGTGACGAAGGCAACCCACGTGTTGGGGTCGGCGATCAGCGTGGCCGCGCTCCGTCAGGGCAAGTGATCGAGCGCCGCCTTCTTGACCGTCGGGAACACGTGCTCGGCGGTGAGGCCGCAGTCGAGGGCGATCGCGCTCGAGATATAGATCGAGGAGTAGGTGCCGGCGATGATGCCGATGAGCAGCGCCGCCGAGAAGCCCTTGAGCACGGGTCCACCGAGGAACAGCAGCGCCACCACCACGATCGAGGTGACCACCTTGGTCATGATAGTGCGGGAGAGCGTCTGGTTGATCGACTGATCGAGCACCACGTCGGGCGGCGAGCGCCGATTGCCCTCGAAGCGCTCGCGGATGCGGTCGAACACCACGACGGTATCGTTGAGCGAGTAGCCGATGACGGCCAGGATCGCCGCCACCACCGCCAGGTCGAAGGACATCTGCGTGAGCGCAAAGAACCCGAGCACCAGGATGGGATCGTGCAGCACCGCGAGGATCGCGCCGAGTGAGAGCCGCCAGGTGTGAAAACGGAAGGCGATGTAGAGGAAGATCCCGAGCAGCGTAAAGCCGAGTGCTTCGATGGCGCTCCACTTGAGCTCCGTGCCCACCTGCGGCCCGACGACGTCGAGCTGCACGACCTGCGCTCCGGGGTCGATGCCGCGCAGCGCGGTCTCCAGCTGGGCGCGAATGGTGGTCGCGGTCTGCCTGGGATCGGGCGGCAGGCGGATGGCGATGTCGCGCGAGGAACCGAAGTTCTGCACCGAAGGATCGCGGAAGCCCGCCGCGGTGAGACGTGCGCGCACCTGGTCCACGTTGGCCGCCTGCGGGAAGCTGGCCTCGGCGCTCACGCCGCCGGTGAAGTCGATGGCAAGGTTCACGCCGCGCATGAAGAACGAGCCGAGCGACACGATCATGAGCAGCGCCGACAGCGTGTACCACACCTTGCGGGTGGCCATGAACGGGTAGCTGGTCTGATGGCTGAAGAATTCCACGATGAGTCCTGAGGTCCTTGGCGGCGTCAGCCGATCGCAAGTCCGGCGAGCTTGCGCCGGCCGCCG
>DASPOP010000271.1:0-5394 GCA_035625955.1 Steroidobacteraceae bacterium
TAAGCCACCTCGTGATGCTCGAACTGCTTGCCCGCCACGGCGGCGGCGAACACTCCGAAGGTCATGGAAACCTGCGAGCCGATGACCGATCCCAGGCCGACGGCGCTGAACACTCTGGCAACCGAGGTAGTGCGCGGCAGATAGCGGGAGTAATCGGCGACGTACGGTCCATAGGCGATCTGCCATGAGGCCGACAGCGACATCGACAGCAGGAACTGGCTGAGCGAGAAGTGCCGCTGCGCCAACAGGGCCGACACGTCATGGGTGGCGAACAGCCGGGCGAACATATAGCCGAAGGCCACCACGCCGACGACGCTCGCGATCCGTCCCAGCATGTGAATGACGCGATAGCCGAAGATCGTCACGACCACGATGAAGCAGGTGAAGATGACGATGCCGACGGCGTCATCGACATCGAGCAGCCGTCCGATTGCCTGCCCCGCCAATACGCAGCCGCTGGCGGAGAAACCGATGTACATCAGACACACCGCGACGATCGGGATGGCGGCGCCGTAGACGCCGAACTGCACGCGGCTGGAGATCATCTGCGGCAGCCCCAGCTGTGGCCCCTGCGCGGCGTGCAGCGCCATCACCGCCCCGCCGACGAGCTGGCCGGCGAGCAGCGCGATCAGCGACCAGAACACGTCGCCGCCGAACACCACAGCGAGCGCCCCGGTGACGATGGCGGTGATCTGCAGATTGGCCGCCAGCCACAGCGTGAACTGGCTCGCCAGTCCGCCATGCCGCTCGGCGTCCGGAATGTAGTCGATCGAGCGGAGCTCGATCGCGCCCGGCGGCGCGCCCGGCGCCTTCGCCACTGGCATCGTTGGATTCCTCCACAACGACGTCCGTGTCGCCACGCGGCTGCCGCGGGGGCGGGCCGGCCGTCGGTATGATAGCGCTTACGGCCGGCCGGCTGCGGTTAGCGCCCGGAGCTTCGCCTCGAAGTCCGCATCGCCGATCAGCCTGGTCGTGCTCGCCACCACCCTGCCCTCGGCATCGACCAGGGTGATGATCTGCGAGTGGTCGAAGCTCCCGTCCTCGAGGCGGCGGTAATGAAAGCCGAGCAGCGCGGCGATCCTGCGGGCATCGGGCTCCGCCGCGCTGGCGAAGGTCCAGCGCTGCGGGTCGGCGCGATGCAGGCGCGCGAGCTGCGTGAGGCGCCGGGGCGTGTCGTTCGCCGCATCGAAGCTCACCAGCAGCACCCGCAGCCGCGCACGCGACGCCTCGTCCAGATGCGTCTCGTAAACCTGCACGGCGGTGATCAGCATGGGACAGTAGGCCGGGCAGCTCCCATAGAACATGCTGACCACGGCGGGGTGCCCGTGGTAGAGGTCGAAGCCGGCCGCGGCGCCTTCTTGAGTGGTGAGCGTCGCGCGCAGCTGATAGAGCGAGTCTCCGGGCACGTCCGCCGCCTGGCAGATGAGCAGCACGCCCATCCAGGCGAACGCGCCGAGCAGCGCTCCGCGCGACGCCTTCACGGAGTCGCCTCCGCGTTGCGCGCGCAGCGGAAGCCGATCGCATGGCCGGTGTCCGCGGCGCGCAGGCTGCCGAGCAGCGCGATACGCATCAGCACCGCGTAGTTCTCCTTCTCCTGCAGATTCTGCGCGCCGCTGCCGCAGAAGCGCTCGGGGTCGGCATCGGCCGGCAGCAGCGAATCGAAATCCAGCACCCACTCCCACACTACTCCATGGATGTCGTGCAGGCCGTAGACATTGGCGGCTGCCTGCTCGATGGCCGCCAGACCCTCGCCGGCGGGGCGTGCATACCAGTCGAGTATCTGCTGCCGCCAGGCGGGGTCCGACCGCGCATCGCGCTGCGTGCCGCTGGCGGCCGCCGCCAGCTCCCATTCGTACCAGCTGGGCAAGCGCGCCTGCTGGGCCTCGCAATAGGCTTGCGCGGCGAACCAGCTCACCCGTGTCACCGGCTGAGCCGCGGCGGCATGGGAGCCCAACTCCAGCGGCCCCGACCAGTGCCCGAGGTAGTCGGCGTCCGCGAGGATCCTGGGCGCCGAGCCCCGCTGCCACTCGCGATGCGCGCTGACGAACGCCAGGAACTCCGCATTGGTCACCGGATGCCGTTGCAGCAGGAATCCACGCACCAGCACCTTGTCCTGCCGGCCGCTCGGCAGGGCGGAGTGAAACTCCGCGCCCGCCACCGGCAGGAAGGGATTGCCCTCCCCGGCAGCGGCGGCGCCTGCCCACGCCAGCCCTGCGCCCAGCATCGCGACGCGCAGCAGCATCTTCAGTGCGCCGCGCCTTCGGGACGCCTGGTCGAGGCGCGAATCTGCTTCACTTCATCCGCGCTGACAGCTTCGCCGCTGTTCCCCCAGCTGTTACGCACGAAGGTGAGGATGTTGGCGAGCTCGTCGTCGTTCAGCTGGCTCATCGGCGGCATGACGGAGTTGAAGACGTTGCCGTTCACCGTCACCTTGCCGGTGAGGCCGTTGAGGACAATGCCGATGGCGCGCTGCTTGTCCGCCATCAGGAAGTCCGAGCGTGCCAGCGGCGGGAAGACGTTGGGCAAGCCCTCGCCGTTGGCCTGGTGGCACACGGAGCAGGTGCCGGTGAAACGCGATTCGCCGGCCTTGATCTGCTGCGCCTTGGTGAGAGTCCCGCTGGCTTCGGCAGCACGGGCCTCGCTCACCGCCGCGAGATTCGCCGCTTTGTCGCCGAGGTAGACCGAATCGAGCTCCTTGCCGGAGTAGATGCTCTTGTCCTCGGCACCCTCGGCCTTGAGGATCGCGAGCGCCCCCTTGTTGAAGGCGCGCAGGATCGAATGGTCCACCAGCACGTAGCTGCCCGGGACGCGGACGTGAAACTCGACGATCGCGGCACCGCCGGCGGGGATGAGCGTGGTCTGCACGTTCTCCTGCTCGTGCAAGCCGCCCTCGTAACGCACGCGATCGAAGATCGCGCCGATCACGTGAAAGCTGCTGACGAGATTCGGTCCGCCGTTGCCGACGAACAGGCGCACGTGATCGCCCACCCTGGCCTTGAGCGCATGCTCGCCCACCAGCGAGCCCTCGGAGCCGTTGAACAGCACGTACGTCGGCCGCTCGTCGATGGCGCGCTGCATGTCGAATTCCTGATGGCCGCGCTCGCGATACTTGCCGACGGTGTAGAAATCTCCCTGCATCACGTAGTACTCGTGGTCGACCGGCTGCATGCCTGCGGGCGGCTCGACCAGCATCAGCCCGTACATGCCGTTGGCGATGTGCATGCCGACCGGCGCGGTCGCGCAGTGATAGACGTAGATCCCCTGATTGAGCGCCTTGAACGTGAACTGCGACTCATGGCCAGGCGCGGTGAAGCTCGAGGCCGCACCACCGCCCGGACCGGTGACGCCGTGAAGATCGATGTTGTGCGGCATCTTGTTGTCGGGATAGTTCTTGAGATGGAACTCCACCGTGTCGCCCTGCCGCACGCGGATGAAGCTGCCGGGCGTGGTTCCGCCAAAGGTCCAGAAGGTGTAGGTGACGCCCTCGGAGATCTCCCTCTCCACTTCGCGGACCTCGAGCTCCACGATCACCTTGGCGGGGTGATTGCGATGGATCGGCGGCGGCACGAAGGGCGGGCTGGTCAATTGCGCGTGAATGGGCTCGCCCTGCGGCGGGCCGAAGTCGCCGGGGGCGGTGCCCTGCGGCTTAGGTGCCGCTGCAGCGGCGGCCGTGAGCCACGCGCCCAGCAGGCAAGCTACACCCAGCAGTCCGGTTCGTCTGGCTCCTGTCATTGGTATCACTCCTCCAGCAATCTCTGCAGCCGTTGTCGGTTTTGCGTGATGTCTTCCAGTGTGTACCTGTCGAGCGTGCCATAGAGCGCCTCGAGCGCCTCGCTGAGCACGCCGCGCAGCTGGCACGCCGCTGTGATGACGCAGCGATTGGTCTTCGGATCGAAGCACTCCACCAGGCCAACGTTTGCCTCGGCAGAGCGAACGACGGCTCCGAGGTTGATGTTGGCCGCCGGGCGCCCGAGCTCGATGCCGCCGCCGCGGCCGCGGGCGTTGCGCAGCAGCCCACGCCTCCCCAGGTGATGCACGACTTTGGTGAGATGGCTCTCCGATATGGCGAAGGCGGCCGCGATCTCCGCGGTGGTTGCCGTGACCCCCGGCCGCGCGGCCAGGTACATCAGCACGCGCAGGCTGTAGTCGGTGAAAGCTCGCAGTCGCACGATCCGCCCCGGCCGCCTCACTCAAAGATGAATCTTACATGCACCTTTGGGCACAAGATGCCGGCTGGGCACGGGGGCGGGAATACGCACTAGTGCCTAGTCGGGCGGAACCGGCGCGCATCGCTCACAATGCGCGCGTGCTCACCGGCTACTACCTGCAGATCCTGCTGCTGCACGTCGGCTGCGTTGCGCTCTCGGGAGCCCTGTTCGCCGTTCGCGGCGTGATGCGGATCGCCGACCTTGCCGGCGCCAATCATTGGGCGCTGCGCTGGATGTCCTATGTCATCGACTCGACACTGCTCGCCGCCGCGATCCTCCTCAGCCTCATCGTGCGCCAGTACCCGCTGGTCGACGGCTGGCTGACGACCAAGGTGCTGCTGCTGCTCGTCTACATCGGGCTCGGAACGATTGCGCTCAAACGGGCACGCACGCGCAGCGGGCGTACGGCCGCCTGCGTCGCCGCGCTGGCGACTTTCGGCTACATGGTCGGGGTGGCGATCGCGCATGATCCGGCGGGCTGGATCGCCCTGTTGCGTTGAAACTTGCCGGCCCCCATGCCATCCCCGTAGCATCTTCCAACAACATGCCATCGCCGCCTTCCTCGGCTTCAGACGAGCGCACCGCGCGCGTCTTCGTCAGCTACGCGCACGAGGACAAGGCGCGCGCGCAGGAGCTGGTCCGGGCACTCGAAGCGTCCGGCTTCACGGTGTGGTGGGACAGCCTCATCACCGGCGGGGCGGCTTATGCCGTCGAGACCGAGCAGGCCCTCGAGCAGGCCGCCACCGTGGTCGTCCTGTGGTCGCATCATTCGATCGGCTCGCACTGGGTGCGCGATGAGGCGGCGCTCGCCCGCGATCGATCCCGTCTCGTGCCGGTCTCGCTCGACGGCGTCGATCCGCCGCTCGGCTTCCGCCAGTTCCTCTGCATCGACCTGTCGCGCTGGCGCGGCAGGCACGACGCGCCGGAATTTCTCGCGCTCCTCAGCGCGCTGCAACAGGCGGGCGCGGCCGCGGGTGCGCCGGCGCCTCCGCCCGCAACATTGCCGCGAGGGCGAATCTCGCGCCGGTCACTGCTGCTCGCCGGCGGCGCGGTGGGTATCGCTGCCGCCGGCGGTGTGGGCTGGTGGGCGTGGCGGCGTCGCCCGGCAGAGGCGGTCGAAGGCAACGGTGTTGCCGTGCTGCCCTTCGAGAACCTGAGCGGCGATCCCGCCCAGGCCTACTTCTCC
>DASPOP010000272.1:0-3627 GCA_035625955.1 Steroidobacteraceae bacterium
GAGGTGTCGCGCTGCTCTGTCAGCGCAGCTTGGCCGCGCTCACCGCGCCGCTCGATTGTAGGTAGGCACCCGAGGAGGCACAAGCCGTGTCGGGTCCCTGCACTTCGAGGATCTGCACGCCCGCGGTGCGCGCCAGCTGCAGGAGCTCGAGGTCGGGAAGCTCCACGGCGAGCTCGATCGTTCCGTCCGGCGCGCTCGCCTCGGCGCGCACCGCCTGCGCCGAGTACAAGCGCGAGCGCAGCGCGCCGGCGCTCGCCGGCATCCTGAGGCGCGCCCGGCGCGCAAAGCGCGCCAGCCGCTCGGCCACGACGCTCGTCAGGAGGTCGATACCCAAGCGCTGCTCGGCGGAGATCCACACCGCGCTCGCCCGTCCTTCGCCGTCCCGGTCGAGGCGGGGCGGGAAACCTAAGCGATCGATCTTGTTGTAGACGATGAGCTGCGGGATCGCGCGCGCGCCGATCTCCTCGAGCACCGCATCGACCTGCGCGAGCTGCTCGGAGCGGCGCGGGCTGCTGGCATCGACGACGTGCAGCAGCAGCGTCGCCGCCCGCGCCTCGGTGAGCGTCGACTGGAAGGCCGCGAC
Source organism: Steroidobacteraceae bacterium (assembly GCA_035625955.1). Lineage (GTDB taxonomy): Bacteria > Pseudomonadota > Gammaproteobacteria > Steroidobacterales > Steroidobacteraceae > 13-2-20CM-66-19. Next base: position 584 of record DASPOP010000272.1, read on the forward strand.
CAGCTCGTGCGGCAGCTCGCGGATGAAGCCCACGGTGTCGGCGGCCACCACTGCGGTGCCGCCCGGGAGCGTGATCCGCCGCACCGTCGGGTCGAGAGTGGCGAACAGCTGGTCGGCAATGTAGGCGTCGGCGCCGGTGAGCGCACGGAACAGAGTCGACTTGCCGGCGTTGGTGTAGCCGACGAGCGCGAGCGATGGCACCGGAATCTCCGCGCGCATCTGCCGTCCGGTCTCGCGCTGCTGCTGGAGCTTCGCGAGGCGTTTGCCGAGCACGCGCACGCGCTGCCCGATGATGCGGCGGTCGGTCTCGAGCTGCGTCTCGCCGGGACCGCGCAGGCCGATGCCGCCCTTTTGCCGCTCGAGGTGCGTCCAGCCGCGCACCAGGCGGCTGGCGATGTGCTTCAACTGCGCGAGCTCGACTTCGAGTTTGCCTTCGTGGCTGCGCGCGCGCTGCGCGAAGATGTCGAGGATCAGGCCGTTGCGGTCGAGCACCCGCCGGCCGGTCAGCTTCTCGAGGTTGCGCTCCTGGCTCGGGCTCAGGGCGTGATCGACCAGGATCACCTCGGCGTCGTTCGCTTCGGCGGCCTGCCTGAGCTCCTCGGCCTTGCCGCTGCCGACGAAGTAGCGCGGGTCGGGGCGGTCACGGCGCCCGGTGACCGTGGCCACCGGCTGGGCGCCGGCCGACACGGCGAGCTGCGTGAACTCCTGCAGGTCTTCCGGATCGACGGGGGCGCCCAGCCCCAGGCGCACCAGCAGGGCGCGCTCACCGGATCGCGGGCGCTCGAACACTCAGGCTTCCCGGGGACCCGGACATCATTCGGCGGGCGTCTCCGCAGCTGCGCCGCCGCCCTCGTCCGCAGACAGGCGCACGTTGCGCGCGGGTACGACGGTGGAGATCGCGTGCTTGTAGACCATCTGGCTGACGCTGTTCTTCAACAAGACGACGAACTGGTCGAAGGAATCGATCTGGCCCTGCAATTTGATGCCGTTCACCAGGTAGATGGAGACCGGCACCCGCTCCTTGCGCAGGGCGTTCAAAAAGGGGTCCTGCAGAGACTGTCCTTTGGCCATCGGGTTCTCCTTGTTTTGTGCGAATTCGAGTTCTTTGCACGCCAGACGGACCGCACCCGGGGCTTCCCTGTTCGCGATCCTCAAAGGGCCAAGCAAATGTACCGCACCCCAAGGATGCGGGACCGACGGGTGAATCTTAACATGCTTGGCTCCCCCAACCCCCCTCAGAACCCAAGCGCCGTCAAGGCATTACATATGTCCCGGTTCCACGACAGCTCGGACGCCGGGTCGAGCCATTCACCGCGGGTCTCCGCGCGCATCCAGGTCAGCTGACGTTTGGCCAATTGGCGCGTCGCGGCAAGCGCGCGCCGCCCGGCCTCCGCGAGATCGTAGTGCCCCTCGAGATGCGCCCACAGCTGCCGGTAGCCTACGGCGCGCATGGAGGAATGCGCGGGTGTCAGGTCGCCCCGGTCGCGGAGTTGCCTCACCTCGTCGAGAAAGCCGCCGGCCATCATGGCGTCCAGCCGCCGCGCCAGACGCTGATGCAGCACGGCCCGGTCGGGCGGGTTGAGCATCCAGTAGCGCACGTCGAAGGAGGCGAGCGGACTCACCATCGCGCGCTGCAGCTGCGAGATCGGCTGACCCGTCGCCTGCCAGACCTCGAGTGCCCGTTGGATCCGCTGCGCGTCGTTCGGCGCGATGCGCGCAGCGGCCGCGGGGTCGAGGCGGGCGAGTTCGGCGTGCAGGGCCGGCCAGCCGGCGGCGGCGGCGCGCGCATCGAGCTCGCGGCGCAGCTGCGGGTGCGCCTCGGGCAGCTGCGCCAGGCCGTCGAGGAGCGCGCGCAGATATAACATGGTCCCGCCGACCAGGAGCGGCACGCGGCCGCGGGCGTGGATGGCGCGGATGCATTCGAGCGCGTCGCTCACGAATCTCCCGGCCGAGTAGCTCTCCGCCGCATCGCAGATGTCGATGAGGTGATGCGGAATGCGCGCACGCACCGCGCGCGTGGGTTTGGCGGTCCCCACGTCGAGTCCCCGGTACACGAGGGCCGAGTCCACGCTCACGATCTCGACGGGTGCGGCTTCCGCGAGGCGGATCGCCCAATCGGTCTTGCCTGCCCCGGTGGGACCGGTCAACACGAGCACAGGCAGCGGGCAAAAGTCACGCCTTTTGCCCGCGGAAACGGCGCTGCTGTCCGGCAAAAGCGCCGCAGGCGACTTTTGACCCATCAAACTACCGCCCCCGCAGGAACAGCTGGTCGAGCTGCTGGAGCGAAAGCCTCGTCCAGGTAGGCCGGCCGTGGTTGCACTGGTTGGCGCGCTCGGTCGCCTCCATCTGCCGCAGCAACGCGTTCATCTCCGGAATCGTCAGCCGCCGGTGGGCGTGAATCGCGCTGCGGCAGGCGAGCGTGCCGAGGAAGCGGTCCGCGGCCGCCTCGAGATGATGGGTGTCGGCGTCCACCACCAGGTCGCGGACCCAGGCGGTGACGAGCTCGCCCACTTCGCCCGCATCGAGCAGGGCCGGCACTGCGCGCACGGCGAGGCGCGTCTCGCCGAGGGCGTCGAGCTCGAAGCCGGCGCGCCCGAAGTCGGCACGGCGCTCGAGGAGTGCGGCGAGCTCGTGCGCCTTGAGCTCGATGACGAGCGGCGTGAGGAGATGCTGGGTGGCGGGGGACGTAAGAGCGCGCTCGGCCTTGAGCTGCTCGTAGAGCACGCGCTCGTGGGCGGCGTGCATATCGACCAGCACCAGTCCCTCGCGGTTCTGCGCAAGGATGTAGACGCCGTGCAGCTGCGCGAGCGCGGCACCGAGCGGCTGCTCGCCGGCCGGCAGCGGCTGCGGCTCCCGCACCAGCGCCGCGAGCGCCCAGGGATCGGGCGCCCGATCGGCGAAGGCGAGCGGCGCGCTTCCCGCGCCCGAGTACGCCGGGGACGACACCGGCGCTCCGTTGCCGCCGGGACTCACAGCGGGGACCAGGTGCGCGAGGTTCGGCCGGGTGGCCGACAGCGCCCGCTCCACCGCCCGAAATACGAAGT
>DASPOP010000273.1:0-3557 GCA_035625955.1 Steroidobacteraceae bacterium
ACCTTAGCGCCTGACGGTCACCGGGCTGCCCCCGGCGGTGGGGTGCGAGGATTCCAGCTCCTGGAGCTTGTGGCGCATGAGCGCGCCCACGTACAGCTGCGGGTTGGAATGCGCCTCGTGCTCGCGGTCCTCGCGCTGCGCGATGAGCCCGGCCGCCTTGGTGAACGCCTCCTCGAGCGAGTCGCTTTCGGGGAGCGAGTCCCGCAGGAACGCCTCGCCGAACCAGGTGAGCTCGCGGTCCTCGCGGCAGCCGAAGGAGCTGTGGGCGGCGTCGGAGGCGGTCACGACGGCCGTCGTCTCGTTCTTCAGCGCATCGACGAACACGCCGGCATAACAGGCCGACACCACCACCAGCCGCCAGCGGATCCCGGACTCATCGAGCGCCTGCCGCAGGTCCTCGGGGTCGATCTGCGCCAGCGGCAGGGAGCCGTTGCGCACCTCGAGGCCGTCCTCCGAGCCGTGCGAGGTGAGAAACAGCGCCAGCACGTCCTGCTCCGGATCCATGCGCGCGGCGAGGAGCCTGAGCGTCTGCCCGAGCCCCGAGAGGCTGGCGAGCGGCCAGGAGTCGCGGTCGCCGGCGTCGTTGACCAGCAGCACCGAGCGGTCCGCGGAGCCGAAGCGCGCCGCGAACGCCTGGCGGGCGAACTGCGCCTCGCGGCTGAAGACTTCCGGGTCGGCATCGCCCGCGAAGCCCACGAAGTAAGCCCGCGGAGCGCCGGGCTGCGACGGCGTGACGCGCGCGACCACGGCGGCGATGCGTGCCGGCTGGTCGTAGAGCAGCGCTTCTGCCGCGGCCGGGTCGTCCTCGTCCTGGGCCGCCTCCGTGTCCGGCGGCACCCACAGGCGCGTGTCGAGATCGAGCCAGGCGAGCGCCCAGGGCGCGGCGAGCACCAGGGCGATGGCGAGCAGCGCGGGAGCGAGGCGCACCGGGCCGAAGGCCGCGCCCAGCACGCGCACCGCCAGCACCGCGAGGTAAGCGAGCGCCAGCAGCATCGCCAGCACCGGCCATGCGGCCACCCACGGGAGATCGCCGCCGAGCCACAGCAGCGCCAGCACGAACGGCGAGACGGCGAGCAGCGTCACCATCAGGGCGCGCGTCGGCGCGGCGCGGCTCTGGACCCGCGCCACCAGCGCGCAGGCGATGAAGGCGAGCAGCAGGTAGCACGCCCAGCCGAAGAGGCCATCGGGCCCGAACTCGGCCTGCCGCTCGGCGTGCAGCCGGTCGAGCGCCACCCAGACCGCGAGATTCACCGTGAGGAGCGCGGCGAGCTGATCGAAGCTCACCGCGAAACGCGGCGGCCAGCGGCGCCGCAGCGCCACGAGCGCCAGGCCGCCGCTTAAGTTTCGCCACAGTCCCGCAATGAGGCCCGGCGGCGGCGCATCCGGAGCCGCCGGTGAGGGAGCGGAGCGGTCCGCTGTGGGTTCCAGCGGCTCAGCCTCGCAGCTTGCGCAGGCGCTGGATGACCTTCAGCTGCGCGATCGCGCGCGCGAGCTCGGCCTGCGCTTCGGCCAGGGTGATGTGTCCGGCCCGGTCCCTGAGCGCCTCCTCTGCGCGTTGCTTGGCGGCGAGCGCCGCCGCCTCGTCGATGTCCCTGGCCCGCAGCGCCGTGTCGGCCAGCACGGTGACGCGCGTCGGCTGCACCTCGAGCGCCCCGCCGCCGACGAAGAAGTGATGCTCCTCGCCGTCCGGGGTACGCACCCGTACCTCGCCGGGCTTCAGGAGCGTCAGCAGCGGCGCGTGCCGCGGCAGGATGCCGAGATCGCCCTGCGAGGCCGGGGCGAGCACCTCGGACGCGGCGCCGGAGAACAGCTCGCCTTCGGCGCTGACGATGTCGACGTGGATTGTCGCCGCTTCGGCCATGGCTACTGCAGGCTCTTCGCCTTCTCGACCGCTTCCTCGATGCTGCCCACCATGTAGAAGGCCTGTTCGGGGAGCGAGTCGAAGTCGCCCGAGATGATGCCCTTGAAGCCGCGGATGGTGTCCTTCAGGGGCACGATCTTGCCGTCCTGGCCGGTGAACACCTTGGCGACGTTGAAGGGCTGCGACAGGAAGCGCTGCACCTTGCGCGCGCGGTACACGGTGAGCTTGTCCTCTTCGGAGAGCTCGTCCATCCCCAGGATCGCGATGATGTCCTGCAATTCCTTGTAGCGCTGCAGCACCGCCTGTACGCCGCGCGCGGTGTTGTAGTGCTCCTCGCCCACCACCAGCGGATCGAGCTGGCGGCTGGTGGAATCGAGCGGATCGACCGCCGGGTAGATGCCGAGCGAGGCGATCTGGCGCGACAGCACCACCGTCGCATCGAGATGCGCGAAGGTGGTCGCCGGGGAGGGGTCCGTCAGGTCGTCGGCCGGCACGTAAACCGCCTGGATGGAGGTGATCGACCCCGTCTTGGTGGAGGTGATGCGCTCCTGCAGCACGCCCATCTCCTCGGCGAGCGTCGGCTGGTATCCCACCGCGGACGGCATGCGCCCGAGGAGCGCCGACACCTCGGTGCCGGCCAGCGTGTAGCGGTAGATATTGTCGACGAAGAACAGCACGTCGCGGCCCTTGCCGCCGTCCTCGCGCTGCTCGTCACGGAAGTATTCGGCCATGGTCAGGCCGGTCAGGCCCACGCGCAGGCGGTTGCCCGGCGGCTCGTTCATCTGCCCGTAGACCATCGCCACCTTGGAGTTCGACAGGTTGTCCTTGTCGATGACGCCCGACTCGATCATCTCGTGATAGAAGTCGTTGCCCTCGCGGGTGCGCTCGCCGACGCCGGCGAACACCGAGAGTCCCGAGTACTGCTTGGCGATGTTGTTGATGAGCTCGAGCATGTTGACGGTCTTGCCGACGCCGGCGCCGCCGAACAGGCCGATCTTGCCGCCCTTGGCGAACGGCACCAGCAGATCGATGACCTTGATGCCGGTCACGAGCAGATCCCGCCCGCCGGCCTGCTCCTCGAACGACGGCGGCGGCCGGTGGATCGGCAGGTACTCCCGGGCCTGCACCGGGCCGCGGTTGTCCTGCGGCTTGCCGAGCACGTCCATGATGCGCCCGAGCGTGCCCTGGCCGACCGGCACCGAGATCGGCGCTCCGGTCGACTGCACCGCGAGTCCGCGCTTCAGCCCCTCGGAGGAGCCCATGGCAATGGTGCGCACCACGCCGTCGCCGAGCTGCTGCTGCACCTCGAGCGTGAGATCCGCGTCCCTGAGCTTCAAGGCCTCGTAGACGCGCGGAATCGACTCGCGCGGAAACTCGACGTCGATGACGGCGCCGATGATCTGGGTAATCTTGCCCTCGCCGGAAGTGGCCATGTGCTGTTCCTCAAACCGCTGCGGCGCCGCCCACGATCTCCGAAAGCTCCTTCGTGATCGCAGCCTGGCGTGCCTTGTTGTAGATCAATTGCAATTCGTTGATGAGCTTGCCGGCGTTGTCCGAGGCCGCCTTCATGGCGACCATGCGCGCCGCCATCTCGGAGGCGACGTTCTCGACCGCGGCGCGATAGACCTGCGACTCGATGTAGCGCATCAGCAGCCCGTCGAGAATGCCCGCCGCGTCCGGCTCGTAGATATAGTCC
>DASPOP010000274.1:0-10471 GCA_035625955.1 Steroidobacteraceae bacterium
TTCTGTTCAGACGCTGCCCTTCACAGGAACCGCAGGCCGGCGCCTCGCGGTCGTACCACTCGTTCCACCACACCTCTTCGCCCGACTGCTGCTCGTCGAAGCCCGGCATCTCGACCCCGGTGCCGTAGCAGCTCTCGCACCAGCCGTGGCGGGAGTTGAAGGAGAACAGGCGTGGGTCGAGCTCGGCGAAGCTCCTGCCGCAGGAGGGGCAGGCACGCTTGGTGGAGAACACGGTGACCGTCCCGGATTTCCCGGTCGCGACGTGCACCAGCCCCTTGCCGAAATCGAGCGCGCGCGCGAGCGCCTCGTGCAGCGCCGCGTCGGTCTTCGCGCCCACCGTGAGCTCCGCCACCGGCAGCTCGATCGTGTGCTCGCGGAAGCGTGACAGCCGCGGCCAGGGTGAGGTGGCCGTGAGCTCGCCGTCGACCCGCAACGCTGCGAAACCCTTCTTCGCCGCCCATTTGGCCAGGTCGGTGTAGTAGCCCTTGCGCGCCACGACCAGCGGCGCCAGCAGCGCGATCGACTTGCCGCGGTAGTCGCGCAGCAGGCGTGCGGCGATCGAGCCGGAGCTCTGCGGCTCGATCGCGACATCGCAGTCGGGGCAGTACTGCGTGCCGAGCTTCACGTACAGCAGCCGCATGAAGTGGTAGATCTCGGTGAGCGTCGCCACGGTGCTCTTGCGGCCGCCGCGGCTGGTGCGCTGCTCGATGGCCACGGTCGGCGGAATGCCGAAGATCGCATCGACGTCGGGCCGCGCGGCCGGCTGCACGAACTGCCGCGCGTAGGCGTTCAGGGACTCGAGATAACGGCGCTGCCCCTCGTTGAAGAGGATGTCGAAGGCGAGCGTCGACTTGCCCGAGCCCGATACGCCGGTGATCACGGTGAAGCGGTCGCGCGGAATCTCGACGTCGATGTTCTTCAGATTGTGCTCGCGCGCCTTGTGGATGACGATCGTCTTGCGCGCGCGCCCGTTGCCGCCATAGGCCGCGCGCGGCTCGGCGACGGCCGACTCGCGTTCCGGGACTTCAGGCACAGCCGGCACGTGAGCGGCGAGCGCCTCGCGGTAGGCGGCGAGAGCCCGTCCGGTGTGCGAGCGGCCCGAGGCGCACACCTCGGCCGGCGTTCCCGTGCAGACGATCTCGCCGCCGCGCTCGCCGCCCTCGGGACCCAGGTCGATGATCCAGTCGGCCGCGCCGATGACATCCAGGTTGTGCTCGATGACGAGCAGCGAATGCCCCGCGGCCAGCAGCTTGCGGAACGCCTTGAGGAGCTTCGCGACATCCTCGAAATGCAGTCCGGTGGTCGGCTCGTCGAACAGGAACAGCTTGCCTTTGTGCGTGGTGCTCGAGAGCACCGAGCCGGCCGCGGCGAGATGGCCGGCGAGCTTCAGGCGCTGCGCCTCGCCGCCCGAGAGCGTCGGCACCGGCTGACCCAGCTTCAGGTACTCGAGCCCGACGTCCGCGAGCGGCGCGAGCCGCGCGGCCACCTCGGCGGCATCCGCGAAGAAAGCGCCCGCCTCGGTCACCGTCATCCCTAGCACTTCGGCGATGTTGGCGCGACGGCCGTCGGCGCCTTCGCGGCGGATGTCGAGCACCTCGTCGCGATAGCGCCGCCCGTTGCAGTCCGGGCAGCGCAGGTACACGTCGGAGAGGAACTGCATCTCGACGTGCTCGAAGCCGTTGCCGCTGCAGGTGGGGCAGCGGCCGTTGCCGGAGTTGAAGCTGAAGGTGCCCGCGGTGTACTTGCGCTCCTGCGCGGCGGGCTCGGCGGCAAACAGCGCGCGGATGGCATCGAAGGCGCCGACGTAGCTCGCGGGGTTCGAGCGCGTGGTGCGGCCGATGGCGCTCTGGTCGACCATGACCACATCGTCGATGAGCTCGGCGCCGGCGAGGCCCGCGAACTGCCCGGGGGCCTCGGTGGGCCGGCCGCGGTACTTGAGGAGCGCCGGATACAGCACGTCCTCGACCAGCGTCGACTTGCCCGAGCCCGAGACGCCGGTGACACACACCAGGCGCTTGAGCGGGATGCGCACGTCGAGGTTCTTCAGGTTGTGCTCGGTCGCGCTCTTGAGCTCGAGCCAGCGGTTCGAGCGCGCCTCGGCCACGACGCCGCCGTCGCCGGTGATTCCAGGCGCGCGCGGCGTCTCTGGGCGCGCGGCCGCCGCCCGCGGCAGCGGCACCACCGCCTTGCGGCCGCTCAGGTACTCGCCGGTGAGTGAGCCCGCGCTGGCGCGCAGCGCGGCTGGGCTGCCGTAGAAGACGATCTGCCCGCCGCGTTCGCCGGCCCCGGGCCCCAGATCGAGAATGCGGTCGGCCTCGAGCATGATCTGCGGGTCGTGCTCGACCACGACGAGCGAGTTGCCGGCGTCGCGCAGACGCTTCATCACGCCGATGACCCGCTGCATGTCGCGCGGGTGCAGGCCGATCGAGGGCTCGTCCAGCACGAACAGCGTGTTGACGAGAGAGGTGCCGAGCGCGGTGGTGAGGTTGATCCGCTGCACTTCGCCGCCCGAGAGGGTGCGCGACTGGCGGTCGAGCGTCAGGTAGCCGAGGCCGACGTCGACCAGATAGCGGAAGCGGCCGCGGATCTCGGCGAGCAGCAGGTCGGTCGCCTCATCGAGCGGCTGCGGCAGCGTCAGGGCGCGGAAGAATTCGTAACTGCGCTCGACCGGCAGCAGCATCACGTCATGGATCGAGAGCCCGGGGAGCGCGGCCAGCTTCGCGGCGCTCCACTCGGCGCCCTGCGGGCGAAACGGCGGCTGTGAGCCGAGCACCGCGGCTGCGAGCTCGCGGCTGCCGACGCGCCACAGCAGCCCCTCGGTCTTCAGGCGCGCACCGGCGCAGGCGCCGCAGGGCGTATAGGCGCGGTAGCGCGACAGCAGCACGCGCACGTGCATGCGGTAGGCACGAGTTTCGAGCCAGGCGAAGAAGCGCCTGGCGCCGTACCAGACCTTGCGGCTCCAGGGGCCTTCGCCCTCGATCACCCACTTGCGTGCTTCGCCGGGCAGCTCGCGCCACGGTGTATCGAGGGGAATGCCGCGGAGCCTGGCGAACTTCTCCAGGTCCTCCTGGCACTCGGCATAGGACTTGCTCTGCCAGGGCTTGATCGCCCCGCCGCGCAGCGACTTGCTCTCATCCGGGATGACGAGCCCGTAGTCGATGCCGATGGTGCGGCCGAAGCCGCGGCAGGCGTCGCAGGCGCCGAGCGGCGAGTTGAAGGAGAACTCGCTCGGGGTCGGCTCGTGATAAGCGAGATCGCAGTGCGCACAGTGCAGCTCGCTCGAGTAGCGCCAGGTGCTCTGCACGCCGGAAGGATCCGACTCATCCACCACGTGCGCATTGACGCGGCCGCGGCCGACCCGCAGCGCTGCCTCGAGGGACTCGAGCACCCGGCCGCGCTCGGCGGCTCCGAGGCGCAGGCGGTCCTGCACCACCTCGAGCATCTTCTGCGGCAGTGCCGCCTGCTTGCCGCGCGCGCGTTGGGCGCGCCGTTTGCCGCCGGCCGGCGCCGCGTCGGCGGAGGCCGCCGCGGGTGTGGCGGGCGCCGACTCGAGAAAGCGGCTGTAACCCTGCCGCGCGAGCAGCTCGCGCACCTCGGCCTCGGTGAAGTTGCCGGGCACCGGCACCGGAAAGGACAGCGTCAGGCGCGGATCGCCGGCGGCGTGGGCACGCCCGGCGAGGTCCGCGTAGATGCTCTCGGCAGTGTCGCGCCGCACCGGCTCGCCGCAGCGCCGGCAGTAAAGCTGCGCGGCGCGGGCGTAGAGGAGCTTCAGGTGATCGTTGAGCTCGGTCATCGTGCCGACGGTCGAGCGCGAGGTGCGCACCGGGTTCGTCTGGTCGATGGCGATCGCGGGCGGGATCCCGGTGATCGAGTCGACTTGCGGCTTGTCCATGCGATCGAGGAACTGCCGCGCGTAGGGCGAGAAAGTCTCGACGTAGCGGCGCTGCCCCTCGGCGTAGAGAGTGTCGAACACCAGCGAGGACTTGCCCGAGCCGGACACGCCCGTCACGACCACGAGCTCGTTCAGCGCGATGTCGAGGTCGAGATTCTTGAGGTTGTTCTGGCGCGCGCCACGCACGAGGATGGCGTCACCGGAAGCATCGGTCATTCCTGCACCGTCAGCTCGGAGAGTCGGGGGGGTGCGCCGGGCAGACGCACGCGAGTCAATTGTAATCGATCCGGGGGCGCGACATTTCAAGCCGCAAAGGCCGCGGTAAGCAATCCAGTAGCCGGCCGTCCGGTCTACTGGATGAGCTGCGCGCTACAATCGCCGACTCAAAGAGAGGCGCACGAAGTGCTGACCCGACCCTCCCTCGGATTTGGCTTAGGTTTGCGCGTCGATCACTACGAGGCGATCCTGGCCGAGCGCCCGCCGGTCGACTGGTTCGAGGTGCTGACCGAGAACTACCTGGTGCCGGGCGGCAAGCCCTTGAATTACCTGATGCGCATCCGCGAGCGCTTTCCCGTAGTCATGCACGGGGTGTCGCTCTCGATCGGCAGCACGGCGCCCCTTAATCACGAGTATCTGCGCCAGGTGAAGGCGCTCGCCGCGCGGCTCGAGCCCGAGTGGGTCTCGGATCACCTGTGCTGGACGGGCGTCGCCGGGCGCAACACCCACGACCTGCTGCCGCTGCCCTACACGCGGGAGGCCGTCGATCACGTGGTGGCGCGGGTGCGCACCGTGCAGGACGTGCTCGAGCGGCGCATCCTGCTCGAGAACGTCTCGAGCTACGTGAGCTTCCGCGATGCGCCGCTCACGGAGTGGCAGTTCCTCGCCGAGATCGCCGAGCGCGCCGATTGCCTGATTCTGCTCGACGTCAACAATATCTACGTGAGCTCGGTGAACCACGAGTTCGACCCGCTCGAGTATCTCAATGCGATTCCGCCCGCACGCGTGCAGCAGATCCACCTCGCCGGGCACGAGGATCACGGCGATTACCTGGTGGATACGCACGACCATCCGGTGCGCGATGCGGTGTGGGAGCTGTACGCTGGCGCCGTACGGCGCCTGGGGCCGGTCTCGACCATGATCGAGCGCGACGACCACATCCCGCCGCTCGCGGAGCTGTGCGCCGAGCTCGAGCAGGCGCGCAGCGTGGCGCGCCGTGCGCTCGGTGGGCGCGAATCCGCCGCGCCGGTCGCGCGCGCCGCTCCGGGGCTGCGGGTCGGTGCCCCGTGAGCGACCTGGCGCGCGTGCAGGACGAGTTCCAGGCGTACCTGCTGCGCGGGACACGCGCCATCGAGGAGCGCGTCGTCGGCAGCGAGCGGGTGCCCATCGAGACGCGGCTCGGGATCTACGCCGGCGCCTACGGCAGCCGCCTGATCGATGCGCTCGCGGCGAGCTACCCGGCGCTCGCCGCGCTCCTCGGCGAGGAGGACTTCCGCATCCTCGGCGCCAAATACGTGCGCGCGCACGACTCGTGTTATTTCTCCATCCGCAACTACGGCGATGCGCTCGCGGAGTTCCTCGGCGCGCACGCCGACTACACCGACGTACCGCTGCTCGCGGAGCTGGCGCGGTGGGAGTGGATGCTGTGCGCGGTGTTCGACGCCGCCGACGCGCAGCTCCTCACAGCCGCCGCCCTCGCGCGCGTCGCGCCCGCGGACTGGCCGGAGCTGCACCTCACCTTTCACCCGAGCGTGCAGCGGCTGGCGCTGCGGTGGAACACCCCGCAGATGTGGAAGGCGCTCACCGAAGGCAGCGAGCGGCCGGAGCTGAGCTTCGCCGCGCAGCCGGTCGAGTGGCTCGCGTGGCGGCAGGACCTCAAGACCTGGTTCCGCTCGCTCGAGCCGGCTGAGGCCGAAGCGCTCGATGCGATGCGCAACGGCCGGAGCTTCGGCGAGCTGTGCGAGCTGCTCGCCGCCTCGCACGGGAGCGAGCGCACCGCCGCCGAGGCCGCCGCGCTGCTCGCCCGCTGGCTCGGCGCCGGACTGCTGGTCGCCGCCGTCCGCGCCTGACCGTACAATCACGGGCCACAATCCACTCGGCGTCGCGTCCACGCCGGCGCTGAAGGATCGGACATGTCACCGCAAAGCTTCGGCAATGTGCTGGAGATGATCGGCCACACGCCGCTCATGGCGGTGCGTCGCATCGACACCGGCCCGTGTCAGCTGTTCCTCAAGCTCGAGAACCAGAACCCGGGCGGCTCGATCAAGGACCGCATCGGGCTCTACCTCATCCAGGCGGCCGAGCGCGCCGGCCACATACGCCCGGGGAGCGTTCTCATCGAGGCGACTGCGGGCAATACCGGCCTGGGGCTGGCGCTGGTTGCGGCGCAGAAGGGCTACCGCCTGGTGCTCGCGATCCCCGACAAGATGAGCCAGGAGAAGATCTTTCACCTCAAGGCAATGGGCGCCGAGGTGGTGATGACTCGCTCGGACGTCAGCAAGGGACATCCGGAGTACTACCGCGACGTCGCCGAGCGCCTCGCGGGCGAGACACCGAATTCCTGGTTCGTCAACCAGTTCGGTAATCCGGTCAACGCCCAGGCGCACGAGGAGACCACCGCCCCGGAGATCTGGGAGCAGATGGACGGCAGGCTGGACGCGGTCGTGTGCGGCGTCGGCACCGGCGGAACGCTCGCCGGGCTGTCGCATTTCTTCGCGCGCACCGCGCCGCGCGTCGAGATGGTGCTCGCGGACCCCGTGGGCTCGGGACTCGCGAGCTTCGCGAGCACCGGCAAGCTCCCGGAGAAGATGTCGCCGTGGCTGGTCGAGGGCATCGGCGGCGATACCGTACCGCCGGTCGCGGACTTTTCGCGCGTGACCGCGACCTACAGCATCACCGACCCGGAGGCCTTCGCCACCTGCCGCGAGCTGCTGAAGCAGGAGGGCATCATCGCCGGCACTTCCACCGGCACGCTGCTCGCCGCGGCGCTGCGCTACTGCCGGGCGCAGCAGAAACCGAAGCGCGTCGTGACCTTCGTGTGCGACAGCGGCAACAAGTACCTCTCCAAGGTCTACAACGACTACTGGATGCTCGATCAGGGCTTCCTGCAGCGTGAGAGCCACGGCGATCTGCGCGATCTCATCGTGCGCCGCCACAAGGATCGTGCCGCCGTCACCGTCAACTCCACCGAGACGGTGCTGGCCGCTTACCGCCGCATGAAGCTCTACGATGTCTCGCAGGTGCCGGTGATGCAGGACGGGCGCATCGTCGGCATCGTCGACGAGGAGGACATCCTCCTCGAGGTGATCGACAACCCGCAGCATTTCAACGAGCCGGTGACGGATGCGATGGCGAGTCACCTGGTCACCGTGCCGGTCGATGCACCGATCACACAGCTCATGGAGATTTTCAAGCGCGGCATGGTTGCGATCGTCATGCACGGCGGGGAGTTCCAGGGGCTGGTGACGCGCATCGATCTGCTCAACTGGCTGCGCCGCCGCCTGCCGCCGTGACGATGAGCGCCGTGGTCCGCATCGAGCACGTCGCACTGTGGACCGACGACATCGAGCGGCTCGCGCAGTTCTACGCGAGGTACCTGGGCGCGGGCGTGGGCCCCCTGTACGCGAACCCCGCCAAGGGCTATGAGTCCCGGTTCCTCTCCTTCGGGAGCGGAGCGCGGCTCGAGCTGATGCGCACCTCGCGGCTCGAGCCCGTGCGCCACGAGCACGGCGCGCAGCGCATGGGACTGACGCACCTCGCCATCGCGCTCGGTGCAGAAGAGCGCGTCGACGAGCTGACGCGCCTGCTGCGGGAGCAGGGCTTTGCGGTCCTGGACGGGCCGCGGCGCACCGGCGACGGTTACTATGAGAGCGTCGTTCTGGACCCAGACGGCAATCGGATCGAGCTCACTGTTTGAGCCAACAACGAGTGACCCATGAGCGATGAGAGCACCGCGCAGCGCTTCGCCACCCGCGTGATTCACGGCGGTCAGCACCCGGACCCGCTGACCGGCGCGGTCATGCCGCCGATCTACGCGACCTCCACCTACGTGCAGTCGAGTCCCGGCGTGCATCAGGGCTACGACTATTCGCGCAGCCGCAACCCCACGCGTGATGCGCTGCAGGCGGCGGTGGCAAATCTCGAGGGCGGCGGCGCGGGCTTCGCCTTCGCGTCGGGAATGGCCGCGAGCGCGACGCTGCTGGAGCTGCTCGACGCCGGCTCGCACATCATCGCCATGCACGACCTCTACGGCGGCAGCTATCGGCTGCTCGAGAACGTCCGCAAGCGCTCGGCGGGCCACAGCGTCGCGTTCGTCGACCTCACCGACGCCGCGGCGCTCGAGGCCGCGCTGCGCCCCAACACGCGCCTGGTGTGGGTGGAGACCCCGACCAACCCGCTGCTCAAGATCGTCGACCTGACCGCGGTGGCCGCGCTGGCAAAGAAGCACCGGCTCATCAGCGTCTGCGACAACACCTTCGCGACGCCCTACATCCAGCGCCCGCTCGAGCACGGCTTCGACGTCGTGGTGCACTCGACCACCAAGTACCTGAACGGCCACTCGGACTCGATCGGCGGCGCCGCCGTGGTGCGCGCCGGGAGCGAGCTCACCGAGCGCCTCGGTTATCTGCAGAACGCGGTCGGCGGGGTGTCGAGCCCATTCGACAGCTTCCTCACGCTGCGCGGCATCAAGACGCTGGCGCTGCGCATGGAGCGGCACTGCGTCAACGCCCTCGCCGTGGCGCAGTTCCTCGAGCAGCACGCCGCGATCGAGCGCGTGTACTACCCGGGTCTCGCCAGCCACCCGCAGCACGCGCTCGCCCGGCGGCAGATGCAGGACGGCTACGGCGGGATCGTGACCGCGGTGCTGCGCGGTGGACTCGAGGCGGCGCGCCGCACGCTCGAGCGCTGCCGCCTGTTCGCGCTCGCCGAGAGCTTAGGGGGAGTCGAAAGTCTCATCGAGCATCCGGGCATCATGACCCACGCCTCGCTCCCCGAGGCGACGCGCCGGGCGCTCGGCATCAACGACGGACTGATCCGGCTGTCGGTGGGCGTCGAGGACGTCCGCGACCTGATCGAGGAGCTCGGCAGGGCTCTGGCGCCGTGAGCACCACGACGCGCAGAGCCTTCCTCGAGCGCGCCGGACATTGCGCCCTCGGCGTGCTCGCCAGCCAGGCGTTACCCGGCGTGCTGCGTGCGACGCCTCTCGGCGGCCCGGTCGGGATCCAGCTGTACGCGGTCAAGGACGAGTTGCAGAAGGACCCCGCGGGGACTCTCAAGGCGCTGCGGACGATCGGCTATGGAGAAGTGGAGACCGCGGGCTTCGCGGGTCTGAGCGCACGGCAGTTCCACACGCTGCTCGCGGAGGCGGGACTCGGTGCCCCGAGCGCGCACCTCGGATTCGATCCCGGCAATCCCGGTCCGGCTTTCGACGACGCGCACGCGCTCGGCGCCCGCTACGCGGCGAGCGGGAGCCTCCGTAGCCTGGTGCAGCATGACCTTCCCCCCGGTGCCACCGACTCCGGGATGACGCTCGAGGAAGCGAAGCGCACCGCCGAGCTTGCCAATCGCATCGGCGAGCAGGCACGGCGCGTGGGCCTGCAGTACGTCTATCACAATCACGATTTCGAGTTCGCCGATCAAGGCGACGGCGCCATCGGCTACGACCTGCTGCTCAGGGAAACGGATCCGCAGCTCGTCAAGTTCGAGATCGATTGCGGCTGGATGACGCTCGGCGGGCGCGATCCGCGCGCGTACTTCGCGCGCTACCCGCATCGCTTCCCGATGATCCACGTGAAGGACTTTCTTCCCACGCCCGACGGGCCGCGACCGCCCGATGCGCCGGCGCATCCGGGTGCCGAGCTCGGACACGGCATGATCGACTACCGGCCGATCCTCGCCGCCGCCGAGAAGGCCGGCCTCAAGCACTACTTCGCCGAGCAGGAGGGACCCTTCACGCGGATGAGCCAGCTCGACGCCGCGCGTCAGGCGTACGAGTATCTCAGGACCTTGCCCTAGCGCTCGTGCGCAGCCGGCAAAAACCCGTGCGCAATCCTTGCTACGGAGTGCTCGGCTGCTGAAGTAATCGGGGCGATGCGCATCGCGCCCCGCTTTTTGCCGGCGGTCAACGAAGTAATGTCCGGCGAAATCGCTTCCTGCGATTTCGCCCCATGAACTAGTGCGCGGTCGCTTGCGGTCCGTCCAGCTGCGTGATCGTCGCCGTCGAGGGCCCGCGCGTCGTGCGCAGCCGCGCGCTCACTTCTTCCGCCTTCGCGAGCGCGCGCAGCAGGTTGCCGCCCGCGACCCTGGCGAGATCGGCGTCGCTCCAGCCGCGGCGGGCGAGCTCGGCGAGGAGCGCGGGGTACTTGTCGACGCTATCGAGCCCCGCGGGCCCATCGGGAATGCCGTCGAAATCCGATCCCAGGCCGACCTGATCGACGCCGGCGATCTTCCTCACGTGCTCGATGTGATCCGCTACATCGCCGATGCCCACCGCGGGCTTCGGATGAGCGCGTTCCCACTCGGCGAGCGCCGCCCTGGCGCGCTCAGGCTGACCGATGTATAGACCGCCGAGCGGCGGAGCGT
>DASPOP010000275.1:0-6411 GCA_035625955.1 Steroidobacteraceae bacterium
TCGGCTGTACCACGATGTTGTGCGCGCCGGCCCCGGCAGCGTCGGCGCCGACGCTGAGCGTCACCTGCCGGTCGGCGGTCTGCTCGAAGAGCGCGTACAGATTCTCCGTGGCATCGAGCGGCCGGCCGTTGACGGCAAGCAGGTAGTCTCCCTCGCTGACATTGACGCCCGGAACCGCGAGCGGCGCACGCAGGAAGGGATTCCAGCGGTCGCCGCGGTAGATCGTGCTGATGCGGTAGTGATTGTTCTCGACCGCGAAGTCCGCGCCGAGGAGGCCGGTCTTCGTGCCCGGCTCGCCGGGGACGTCGCCGCCGCCCAGGCGGTTATGGCCGACCTGCAGCTCGCCGATCATCTCGATCAGCAGATCGGTGAGGTCCTCGCGCCGCTGCACGAAGCGGAGGAGCGGCTTGTAGCGCGCATGCACGGCGTTCCAGTCGAGGCCGTGCAGGTTGGGGTCGTAGAAGAATTCCTTCTCCATCCACCACGCCTCGTCGAAGATCTGCGCCCACTCGGCGGCGGGATCGACGTACATCCCGAGCTGGCTCAGGTCGATCGGTTTGGCATCGAGCTTGTCGTTGGCGTCGGCGATCTCGAGCTTGCCCTTGGCATACACCAGCAGCAGCTTCTTGCCGTCGGCGCTCATCGAGATGTCCTCGATCCCCGGCTTGAGCGACTTCGCCTTGCGCTCGGTGAAATCGAAGCGGTAAAGCTCGCCGTCGTTCCCCGGCTCGACCTCGGGCGGCTCGTGCGTGATGCCCGGCTGGCGGCGCTCGATGTAGAACAGCGCGCCGTCGCAGGCCACCGCGAGCGACTCATAGCGCCGCTCGGCGACCGGAAAGCCGGTGATGCGATTCTGCAGCCCTTCGAAATCGATCTTCACGGGCTTCGGCGGCTTGACCTTCGCATCGGACTTGTCGTTCGGCTTTTTCCCGGACTTGTCTGCCGCGCTATCCGCGGCCTTGTCAGGCTTGCCCGGAGCCTTGCAACTGCCTTTATCGTCCGCGTCCGCCTTGCCGCCTTCCTCATCGCCCGCCTTCGGCAGCAGCGGCGAGCGCCCGTCGGCGGCGAGCACCGCCACGTAGATGCCGCGGCGGAGCGCGCGCTCCTGGCTCGAGAGGTCGAGACCGACCTGAGTGGGGCCGGAGTTGATCGAGGCGGTGAAGTACAGGTAGTCGCCACCCGGCGCGAATGCCGGGCTGTCGGCATCGCTCAGGCCGTCGGTGAGATCGACATTCTGGCCGGACCTGAAGTCGTGCAGGCGAATGCGGGTGAAGTGGTTTTCCCCCTGCACGGTGTAGGCAAGCCAGCGGCTGTCGGGGGAGAAGCTCACTTCGAGCCCCACGCGGTCGAGGGATCTGTCAATGAGGGTACTCGCCGCCTTCTCGAGCGCGAAGGCATAGAGATGCAGGTGAGAGTCCTCGTAGATCAGCGTCGCGCCGTCCGGCGACCAGGCGGTGAGACGGAAGTAGATCCCCTTGGGAAGCGGGTAGAGGCGTGGCTTCTCGAGCCCGGCCTGATCGCGCACCACGATGGCGTGCTGCCACCCCAGGTCGGTGATGTAGGCGATGCGCGCCCCGTCGGGGCTCCAGAGCGCATCTTTCTCGCGCACCCCGGAGGTGTGGGTGAGGTTGCGGATCGAGCCGTCCTTGACCGGCACCGTGAAGACATCGCCGCGCGCCGACACCACCACGCGCTTGCCGGTCGGCGACAGAAACGCCGAGGTGATGGTCTTGCTCGCATCCTTCCATTGCGGGCGCAGCTGCGTGGCCTCGGTCGCCACCGTGATGGTGAGCGGCCGCGCGTGACCTGAGTCGAGGTCGAGCTCCTTCAAGCGTCCGCCCGACTCGTAGACGGCCGTGCGGCCGGAGATACCGAAGCTGCGGACGTCCCAGACGGTCTCGTGGGTCAGCTGGCGGAGGCCCTTGCCGCGGGTGTCGTACGCGAAGAGATTGGCGGCGCCGTCATTGCGGTCGGAGATGAAGATCACCTCATCGCCCGCCCACGCCGGCGCGCGGTCCGTGGCGTTCTCGTGCGGGACCTGCTCCCAGGCCCCGGTGGCCGGATTCAGGATCCAGATGGGCGTCGTGGTGCCGCCGCGATACTGACGCCAGCCCGAGGTGAGCTCGTAGGCGGTGCGGTAAGGCCGGTAGGCGAGGCGCGTGCCGTCGGGCGACCAGGCCGCTTCCCAGGCCACGGCTTCCATGACCCGGCGCTCGAACCCGCCCGTGAGCGGGACCTCATAGAGCTGATTCGAGCGGTTGTTGGCGACCGCGCGCGGTGAGGCGAAGAGGATCCGCCGGCCGTCGGGGCTCCAGCCATCGACCTCGTCGCGTGACGGATGCCAGGTGAGCCGGCGGGGCTGACCGCCGGCGACGGGAATCACGTAGACGTCGGTGTTACCGGCGTAAGTGGCGGAGTAGGCGATCCATTGCCCGTCCGGTGAGAAATGCGGCCCGTAGGCGCTCGCGTGCGCGGTGAGCCGCTGCGGATGCGCACCGTCGCGGTCGGCGACCCAGACATCGCCGCCGTAGATGAACGCGAGATGCTCGCGCGACAGCGTCGGCTGGCGCAGCAGCAGCGTTCCCGTGGGCTCTTCGCCGCAGACCGCGAAACAGGGAGCGAGCAGGAGCGCGGCGAGCGCGCCGGCGCGCGTGAGACCTCTGGGCATTTTTTCCCCTTATTGTTGCAACGATCCGGAATCGAGCTCCCGGGCCCGCCGCTCCCACGAGCGGCGGTGGCGGCGGCCGAACAACAGCCGGCCGCCGTTCGCGAGCGACCACCACAGAGCGTGAAACACCAGCCAGACGAGCACCGCGAACACTGCCGCGAACACCAGCCCCTCACCGGAGAGCGCGAAGGTCGGCACCCAGTCGGCGAGCGTGGCGCGCGCGAGCCCCGAGTCGGCGTGCAGGACGAGATACGAGGCCTGGCTCGCGAGGCTGCCGTGGAGTGCGTCCACGGCGCTCTGCAGCTGCTGCACGGTGGCGACCAGAGCGCGAATGATGCCGCCTTCCGAGTGGAAGGTCGGGTCGGTACTGGCGACGTGATACTGAATGAGCTTGTCGATGTCGCCCTGATAGAACTGGTCGGCGAGTTTCTGCCAGGGCGCGAGATCGAGCTTCGCCTGGTCGAGCCGGCCGCCGAGCCGCTGGCGATACTGCGCGATGAAGCCGGGAACGAGTCCCCCGGCGACGGCGGCAGACACCAGAACCACCCGGTCGAGCAATCCTCTGACGATCGGCACGCTGCGCATTGTTGCACGCCAGCAGTCAGTAGGTGGTTTCGCCTGCCGATTCAGCGTGTTACACGGGGACACACGAGCGCCGGCCGTGAATTGATTTTCAGCCGGGGCCGCGAGCAAGATTGCTCTCCTCATCGACGTTGGTGGCGAGGCGAAACTCAAGCATAAGGAGACGCCGTGATCCCTCCGTCATTCGATTACCATGCGCCGCGTTCCCTCGGCGAAGCCGTCTCACTGCTCGCGAGCCTCGGAGACGAAGCCAAGCTGCTCGCGGGCGGCCATAGCCTGCTGCCGATGATGAAGCTGCGCTTCGCGCAGCCCGCTCACCTCATCGACCTGGGAGCGATTTCCGACCTGCGCGGCATCCGCGAGGAGAGCGGGACGCTGGTGATCGGCGCGATGACGACCGAGGCCGAGCTGCTCGGCTCGGCTCTGGTGCGCAGCAAGGTGCCGCTGCTCGCGGAAGGCGCAGGCCAGATCGCCGACCCGCAGGTGCGCTACCGGGGCACGATCGGCGGAGACATCTCGCACGGCGATCCGGGCAACGATCATCCGGCGCTGATGCTGGCGCTGGACGCCTCGTTCGTCGTCACCGGCCCGAAGGGCCAGCGCACGCTCGCGGCCAACGGGTTCTTCCTGGGGCTGTATTCCACGCAGCTCGCGCCCGCTGAGATCCTGACCCAGGTACGCATTCCGATCCCGGCGGCCGGCACCGGCTGGTCGTACCAGAAGCTCAAGCGCAAGACCGGCGACTTTGCGACCGCGGCCACCGCGGTGCTGCTCAGGATGAAGGGCACGACGGTGGCGCAGGCCGCGATCGCACTCACCAACGCAGCTCCGACCGCGCTGCGGGCCACGGCGGCCGAGCGCGCGCTCGTCGGCAAGGCGATCAAAGCCGCGAGCCTCGCCGAGGCCGCCAGGCTCGCCATGGGCATCTGTCAGCCGGCGGCGGACCTGCGCGGCGATGGCGCCTACAAGACCGCGATGTGCGGGGAAATGACCCGCCGGGCACTCGAGGCGGCGCTGGCGCGCGCCAGCGCCTAGGGATTTTCAAGGAGCGACTCGTGGCGAAGCTTCACAACGTATCCTTCAAGCTGAACGGCAAGGCGGTCGCGGCGGAGGTCGAGCCGCGCGAGCTCCTCATCTATACGCTGCGCGAGCGCCTCGCACATACCGGGGCGCATATCGGCTGCGAGACCTCGCACTGCGGCGCCTGCACCGTCGATTGCAACGGCATGTCGGTGAAATCCTGCACGCTGCTGACCGTGCAGTGCGCGGGCGCCGAGGTGCTCACCGTCGAGGGCCTCGAGCGCGGCGGCGCGCTGCATGCGCTGCAGCAGGCCTTCCACGAGGAGCACGGCCTGCAGTGCGGCTACTGCACGCCGGGCATGCTGATGCGGGCGTACCGGCTGCTGCAGGAGAACCCGAACCCGAGCGAAGCGGAGATCCGCTACGGGATGGCCGGCAATCTCTGCCGCTGTACCGGCTATCAGAACATCGTCAAGGCGGTCCAGTCGGCCGCCCGGAAGCTCGCGGCCAAGCCCGCGGCTGCCTGAAGGCGTAACGCTGTCGGAGAGCACATCATGGCGGACACGGCGGAACTCAGGGAACGCGAGCAGAAGCTTTTTGGTCTGGGCGCATCGCTGCTGCGCAAGGAGGACGCACGCTTCATTCGCGGCCAGGGGACCTACATCGATGACCTGAAGCTCCCGGGGATGCTGTTCGGCGCCATCGTGCGCAGCCCCTATGCGCACGCCCGCATCACCTCGATCGACAAGACCAGGGCTCTCGCGTCCCCCGGGGTGGTGGCGGTGTTGACCGCCGATGACCTGAAGCCCGTGAACCTCCACTGGATGCCGACGGCCGGCGGCGACGTGCAGGCGGTGCTCGCCGACAAGAAGGTCTGTTTCCAGTACCAGGAGGTCGCGATGGTGCTGGCGACCGACCGCTTCGCAGCCTACGACGGCGCCGCGCTGGTCGAGGTGATCTACGACGAGCTGCCGGCCATCACCGATCCAAAGAAGTCGCTCGCGCCGGGAGCGCCGGTGATCCGCGAGGACATCGCCGACAAGAAAGACGTCGGCCACGGCCCGCGCACCCATCCGAACCACATCTTCACCTGGGAATCGGGCAACAAGGCGGCGGCGGACGCGGCTTTCAAGGGCGCCGCCGTCACGGTGCGCGAGGAGATCCTCAATCCGCGCGTGCACCCCTGTCCGCTCGAGACCTGCGGCTGCGTCGCGAGCTTCAACAAGGCGACGGGCTATCTAACCGTCTACGTGACCTCGCAGATCCCGCACCTGTTCCGCACGGTGCTGGCGATGCTCTCGGGCCTGGCCGAGAGCAAGATCCGCGTGGTGGGCGGCGACATCGGCGGCGGCTTCGGCAACAAGGTGCCGATCTATCCCGGCTATGTGGTCGCGACCGTCGCTTCCATCGTGACCGGCGTCCCGGTCAAGTGGATCGAGTCGCGCATCGACAACATCTCCACCACCGGCTTCGCGCGCGACTACCACGGCGTGGGCGAGCTCGCCGCGGACAGGGACGGACGCATCAGGGGACTGCGCTTCACCGCGCTCGCCGATCACGGCGCGTTCAACTCGCACGTCTCGGCGTCGAAGCTGCCGGCGGGACTGTTCTCGATCTGCACCGGCTCCTATGCGATTCCCAACGCCTACTGCCGCGTCGACGCCGTCTACACCAACAAGGCGCCGGGCGGGGTGGCTTACCGCTGCTCGCTGCGGGTCACCGAGGCCGTGTATCTCATCGAGCGCATGATGGACGTGCTGGCGCAGAAGGTCGGCGTCGACAAGGCCGAGATCCGCCGCCGCAACTTCGTCCAGGCCGAGCAGTTCCCCTACACCACCTCCCTCGGCTGGACGCTCGACAGCGGCGCCTACCATGCGGCGCTGGAGAAGGTGCTGAAGGCGGTCGACTACGAAGGCCTGAGGCGCGAGCAGGCCGCCAAGCGCGCCGATCCCAACTGCCCGACGCTGATGGGCATCGGCATCTCGACCTTCACCGAGATCGTCGGCGCGGGGCCGACCAAGGTATGCGACATCCTGGGGATCGGGCTGTTCGACAGCTGCGACATCCGCGTGCATCCCACCGGCGCGGTCATCGCGCGCCTCGGGACCATGAGCCAGGGTCAGGGGCACGCGACCACCTAC
>DASPOP010000276.1:0-10262 GCA_035625955.1 Steroidobacteraceae bacterium
CTACGTCGAGATGCGCGACACGGTGCTCGATGCGCGCTTCGTGCGCCTCAAGGGCTTGGGCCTGGCGCTCGAGCGGCGCTTCCCCGAGCGCTTCATCCCGCGCTACTCCATGGTGATGTTCCACCCGGAGATCCCGTACGCGGAGGCGCTGCGCCGCGGCGCGCTGCAGGCGCAGCTGCTCGACGAGCTCGACCCCGGGGAGGCCGCCGGCGCCGCGCCGGATCTGGCGCGCGCCGAGCGACTGATACGCGAGCGGCTGCCGCCGATCGGCTGAAGACGACGCTGCGGTGCGGCAGGCGCAGGCAACACTGCACCACCCAACCGCCTGCGTCGGGATCCAACACTGCCGGGTCGCGTCTCCGGCGGTCAGCACGCAGCGGAGACGCCGCGCGGCTATTTCGTCCGCGCTGCTACCAGTTTGGGCTTACTTCCCGTCGGCGCCGTCGGCGAAGTGGACGTCGGCAGAGTCGAACTCGGTCCGAGGATGGTCGGTGCATGCGGAGGACCCTGGGCGCTTCCTTCCTGTGCGAAGGCGGCGGCTGTCGCGGTCGCTGTCACGATCAGGAGGCCGAGAATTGCGAGTTTCATGTTCATTCTCCTAGTGCATAGCGGTACGCGGCGCTGACGACGCGAGCGCGCTATCGGGCGGCAGCGCCGCCGGATATCGCGTCCGTGTGAGAGCGCTGCATGAGGAATCTGTCGCGGCGGGCTCGCGGCTCTCACTTGCGTCGTGATGAGCGGCCGATCGACTGCTGAGAGGCGCGAGCGCGAGGAGACAGATAGAAGTTGAGCGCGGAGAAAACTGCTGCGAGCCGTGGAGCGCGACGGCCCGGTCTACGATGAGAAAGCTAACGCGGGATCTTTGTAGTGAGCCGACTTAAGGTGGCGGTGGCGGTCGCGGACGACGCGCGAACCCGCATCCATGAAGTCGTCGCTGCCTGCCAGGCGGTTGGCCTCGACCACACCCTGACGCTTGCGGAGGTCGGCTTATTGACGGGCTCGATGGAGTCCCGGAATCTGACGAGACTGCTGGTTATCCCCGGGGTACTGATGGTTGAGGTCAAACACGAGTTTCAGGCGGGAATTGCCGCAAGAATCAACTGACGTCGACGCTCGGGCGGCGAGGACCTGCGTGGCGCGGCCAGCGGTGATCGCCTATCGCCCGGGCGACTTGAAGACCACGCCGTCCTTCATCACGAAGCTGACATTCTTCAACGCCGCGATGTCCTGCAGCGGATCGCCCGCGACCGCTATCACGTCCGCGTAGGCTCCGGGCGCGACCCGTCCGAGGTCCGTGCTCATACCGAGCAGCTCGGCGCCACGCGAGGTCGCCGACTGAATCGCCTGCATCGGCGTCATGCCGAACTCGACTTCGCGGCCGAATTCCTGGGCGATGGGGTCGGACCAGACGAAGCCGCCGACGTCGGTGCCGAACGCGATCTTCACACCCGCACGCAGCGCCTTCTGGAACGAGACGCCATGCACGGCGACCCGCTTGCGGTCGCGCTTGCCGCTCGCTGTGTCGGGCGGATCGGGATCGTAGTAATAGACGGCCAGGGTCGGTACCAGCCACGTGCCCTGCCTGACCATTTGTGCGATCTGCGCGTCGCTGATCTCGAGACCGTGCTCGATGGAGTCACAACCCCCGTCCAGCGCGCGCTGCAAGCCGATGCCGTTGTAGGCGTGGCAGGCGACCTTCCGCCGCCAGCCATGCGCCTCGTCGACGATGGCCCGGAGCTCTTCCACGGTCAGTGTCGGCTGCGACACCAGCGCTCCCTGCTCGTCGACCCAGGAGCGGTGCGTCATGTACACCTTGATCCAGTCGGCGCCGTGATCCAGCTGCTCGCGTGCCGCCTTGCGTGCCTCGACGGGGCCGTCGATCAGCTGCGCGCCCTTCGGGACCTCGATCTCCGGCGCGTAGCCTTCGAGGTTGTAGCCGCCGGTGCTGGAGATGGCGCGCGTGACCACCAACATGCGCGGCCCGGGAATGTATCCTTCGTTGATCGCCTGCTTGATGCCGACGTCACCGTAGCCGGCTCCCTCGGTCTCGACGTCGCGTATCGTCGTGAACCCCTGCTCGAGCGCGCGCCGCGCCGCCACGATCGCGCGCGCCACGCGGTAGGAGGCCGGGAACTTGAGCAACTGCACATCGTAGCCGCCCGCCGCCGGCACCTCGCCCTGCAGGAAGATGTGCGTGTGGCAATCGATGAGACCGGGGAGGAGAGTGGCTGCTCCGAGATCGATGACCTGCGCTCCGGGCGGGGTGGGATGCGTTCCGGCGGTGTAGACCTCGGCGATGCGGTTGCCGCGGATGACGATCTCCGGATTGGGGCGCGGCTGCGCGCTCGTGCCATCGATCAGCGCGTGTGCCCGGACGACGGTAACCGCGACCTCCGCGGCAGCGGCCGCAGCCGCCAGACAGGCCAGAACTGTCGCGAGCAGCGTTTGACAGGCACGCCTTGGCATGAATCGGCGCGGCTCCGCGCTCAGTGTGGCCGTGGGGCGGAAGGCGAGTTGCGCCGCTCGAGCGTCACGAAGGTGACCGGATGCGCGTGGCGCTCGTCGGCGGGTTGGGTGTGATAGTCGATGTCGTCCCACTGTGCCGGGTCGAACGCCGGAAAGTAGGTGTCGCCGGGAATGTCGGCGTGCACGTGGGTGAGGTAGATGCGCCGCGCGAACGGCAGCAGCAGCCGGTAGATCTCCGCGCCGCCGATCACCACCAGCTCGTCGCAGGTGCGCGTCTGCAGCAACGCCTCTTCCACCGAATGCACCGGGATCACGCCCGCGGCGCGCCAGTCGCGATCGCGGGTGAGCACCAGGTTCGCGCGCCCGGGGAGCGGACGGCCGATGGCCTCGAAGGTCTTGCGCCCCATGAGAATGGGCTTGCCGAGCGTGAATTCCTTGAAGCGCTTCAGGTCCCCGGGCAGCCGCCAGGGCAGCGCGTTATCGCGGCCGATGACGCCGTTCTGCGCCATGGCGACGATCAGGGAGATCAGCGGCTGCTGCGGCTCGCTCATGTGACGGCATTATTGCAAGCCGTCTTTCAGATCTCCACCGCGGTATTGAGGACCACGACGTCCCGGAAAGGCATGCGGAAGAACTCCGCCGCCTGCGTGCTGTATTGCTGCATGCGCGCAAACAAGCGTCGCTGCAGGCCGCGCACGCCGGGCAGCGGTCGGGCGCGCACCACGTGGCGGCCGACGAAGAACGAGCTGTCCTCGGTGAAGACGCGCAGCCCGCGCGTGCGGCAGGCCTTGAGCGCCTCGGCGACGTCCGGGGTCTCCATGAAGCCGAAGCGCGCGGTGATGTAGTACACGCCGGGAACGGGCTCCTCGATGTTGAGCCGCCCGGCCGGATCCTGGCGCGGCGTGTCGGCGATCTCGACGTTGAGAATGATGACGCGCTGGTGCACCACGCCGTTGTGCTCGATGTTGCGGATCAGCGCCGAGGGCACCAGCGTCGAGTTGCTGGCGAGGAACACGCCGGTGCCGGGAACGCGCTGCACGCCGGCCACCAGCTTGGGCAGGTCGCTGCGCGGCACCGCGAGCTTGGCGAGCGCGGCGCGCAGCTCGAGGCGGCCGCTGCGCCAGGTCATGAAGATGAAGTACAGCATCGCCCCGAGCGTGAGCGGGATCCAGCCGCCCGCCGGCACTTTGGTCATGTTGCCGGCGACGAAGGCGAGGTCGGTCACGAGTACCAGGCCGAAAACACCCGCCACCTGCCACTTGGGCCAGTTCCACTGCGTGGCGGCGACGAAGGCGCCGAGCACCGTCGTGACCGCCATGGTGCCGACCACGGCGGCTCCGTAGGCCCCGCCCAGGGCGTCGGATGAGCCGAAGCCGACGACGAACAGAATCACCGCCGGGAATACCAGCCAGTTGACGATCGGCACGTAGATCTGGCCCTGCTCGAGCGCGGAGGTCTGCAGCACCTTGAGCCGCGGCAGGAGGTCGAGGTGCACCGCCTGGCTCGCCATGGAGAATGCGCCGGAGATCGTCGCCTGCGAGGCGATGACGGTTGCAAACGTCGCCAGCATCACCAGCCACGGCAGCACCGCCGCCGGCACCAGATGATAGAGCGGATGCTCGACCGGCTTGCCGAGCTCGAGCAGCAGCGCGCCCTGGCCGAAGTAGTTGATCACCAGCGCCGGCCCCACCAGAGCGAACCACGCGATCCGCACCGGCCGCTTGCCGAAGTGCCCCATGTCCGCATAGAGCGCCTCGCCGCCCGTGATGGCGAGGAATGCCGCGCCGATGATCGCGAGCGCCACCTGCGGCCGGTGAAACAGCAGCGCGAGCCCGTACCCGGGATTGAGCGCCACGAGTATCTGCGGGTTGCGCGCGATCGGAAACGCGCCGATCACCGCGATCACTGCGAACCACAGGACCATGATGGGGCCGAACAGCGCCGCCACGGCTGCCGTGCCGCGGTGCTGATAGGCGAACAGCACGGTGATGACCGCGATCGTCGCCGGAATCACCCAGCTCTTCAGCCCCGGGTTCAGCACCTCGAGCCCCTCGACCGCGCTCAGCACCGAGATCGCCGGCGTGATGAGGGCGTCGCAGAAGAAGAACGCGGTACCGGCGAGCGCGAGTCCCACGGCAACCTTGGCCCAGGTGCTGCCGGTGATGAGGCGCCGCTGCGCGAGCGCGAACAGCGCGAGGATCCCGCCCTCTCCCTGGTTGTCGGCCCGCATGATCACCGTGAGGTACTTCAGGCTCACCGAGATGGTGAGCGCCCAGAAGATCAGCGACAGCACGCCGAGCACCGCCTCGGCGTCGAAGCTTCCCGCGGCGCCGAGCGCGGACTCCATGGTGTAGAGCGGGCTCGTGCCGATGTCGCCGTACACGATGCCGGTCGCGGCCACCACGGTAGCCAGCCTGAAGGGACGCGCCGGGTTCATGCCGTCAGCGCCGCCGGCCGCGGCCCGCGCGCGCTGCCCGCCGCGGCGGCCACATCATGGTGCCGCGGCAACCGCGCAGGCCGCAGCGGCAGGCGAAGATGGCGTCGATCTCGGGGGGATCGCCGGCTTCGCGCTGGATCTGGTAGTCGTAGGTGAGCTCCTCCCCGGGCGCGATCGGGCGGATCGCGTCGATGAACACGCGCGCCCGCTCGATCACCGACGCACAGTTGGGGTCGCAGGCGTGATTCACGAAGCGCGCCTCGTTGCCGTCGACGCCGGCGTCGATCACCGTGGTGTCGTCGGCGATGAACAGAAAGGTGTGGTTGTCGTCGAGGCTCTTGTGGTCGTAGCGCCGGTCGGCCTCCTGGTGCGAGATGCGCTCGCCGAGATACTCGATCACGCGCGTGCCCGCCTCGATGCGGCGCAGGGCGAACACGCCCAGCCCGTGCAACGCGGAAGCGCGCACCTCGATGAGCGGCTGCGCCGCGTGCTCGCCGGCGCTCATACCGCCACCGGCGCCTTGATGCTGGCGTGATGGCGGTAATCCACGAACTCGAAGTCCCCGAAACTGTAATCGAAGATGCTCGGCGGCCGGCGCCGCAGCCTGAGAAGCGGCAGCGGGTACGGGCTGCGCGACAGCTGCAGGTCCGCCTGCTCGAGGTGATTCAGGTACAGGTGGCAGTCGCCGCCGGTCCAGACGAGCTCCCCGGGGGCGAGCTCGCATTGCTGCGCGAGCATGTGGGTGAGGAGCGCGTAGCTCGCGATGTTGAAGGGCACGCCGAGGAAGAAGTCGCAGCTGCGCTGGTACAACTGCAGCGACAGCCGGCCGGCCGCGACGTACAGCTGGAACAGCAGATGGCAGGGCGCGAGAGCCATGCGGTCGAGCTCGCCCACGTTCCAGGCGCTCACCAGATTGCGGCGCGAGTTGGGATCGCGCTTCAGCCGCTCGATCGCCTGGGCGATCTGATCGATGCTGCGGCCATCGGCCGCGCCCCAGGCGCGCCACTGCCGGCCGTACACCGGACCGAGCTCGCCGCGCTCGTCCGCCCACTCGTCCCAGATCGTCACTCCATGCTCGTGCAGCCAGGCGACGTTGGTGTCGCCGCGCAGGAACCACAGCAGCTCGTAGATCACCGCCGGCAGATGGATCTTCTTGGTCGTCACCAGCGGAAATCCCTGGGCGAGATCGAAGCGCAGCTGCTGCCCGAAGAGCGACAGCGTGCCGGTGCCGGTGCGGTCGTCCTTGCGCACGCCCTCGGTGCGGATGCGGCGCAGCAGCTCCAGATACTGCTTCATGTGAAATTCCCCGACGGGGTGCGCCTGCGATAGGCCCAGGCGAGCATCGCCACGCCGGCGATGACCATCGGCAGCGACAGCAGCTGGCCCTCGGTGAGCCAGCCGCCGGCGAGATAGCCGATGTGCTCATCCGGCACGCGCACGAACTCGATGAGGAAGCGCACCGTGCCGTAGATGATCAGGAACAGGCCCGACGGCGCGAGGCGCGGGCGCGGCCGCGAGGTGAACCACCACAGCACCGCGAACAGCAGCAGTCCCTCGAGAGCCGCCTCGTACAGCTGCGAAGGGTGACGCACCTGGCCGTTGACCTCGAAGCCCCAGGGCACGGTGGTCGTCTTGCCCCACAGCTCGCCGTTGATGAAGTTGCCGATGCGGCCGAAGAACAGGCCCAGCGGCGGCAGCGGCGCGGTGAAGTCGTACACGTCGCCGATGCTGCGTCCGCGGCGCCAGGCGAATAGCGCCAGCGCCACCGCCACGCCGAGCAGGCCCCCGTGGAAGGACATGCCGCCCTCCCAGATCTTGAGCGGGTACCACGCATCGCCCGCCCAGAACTTCAGCCCGTAGAACAGCACGTAGCCGATGCGCCCGCCGAGAATCACGCCCAGCATGCCGAAGAAGATCAGATCGTCGACGTCGGCGGGCTTCCAGGTGGAGCGCGGCAGCGCGGCCCGCCGGCGCGCCAGCCACCAGGCGCTGGCGAAGCCGAGCAGGTACATGATCCCGTACCAGTGCACCTTGATCGGGCCGAGGCGCAACGCGATCGGATCGAAGCCGGGGAACTTCAGCATGAGGCGCGCTAGTCTAGCGGTTTAGGCGGTCTCACGCGTCACGTGGCAGAAGAACGCCTTGAGGTAACGCGTCTCGGGAATCGCCGGGTGCAGCGGGTGGTCGGGCGATTGGCCGCCGGCCTCGAGAATCTGCACGAAGCGGCCGCTGTGGCGGGCGGCGCTCTGGATGGCGGCCATGAGCTCCTCGGCGGCGAGGTGATAGGAGCAGGAGCACGACACCAGCAGCCCTTCGTCCGCGAGCAGTCCGAGCGCGAGCTGATTGAGCTTGCGGTAGGCGGCCTGCCCCTGCGGAATGTCCTTCTTGCGCTTGATGAACGCCGGCGGATCGAGGATCACCACCTCGTAGCGCGCGCCCTGCCCGCTCAGGGTCCTGAGTGCCTCGAAGGCATCGCCCCGCAGCGTCTCGAGCTCGAGTCCGTTGCGCGCGGCGTTGGCTCGAGCGAACTCGAGCGCCGCCTGCGAGGAGTCGACGCACGCGGCGCGCGCGGCTCCCGCATGCAGCGCCGTGACGGCCCAGGCACCCACGTAGGAGCACACGTCGAGCACGCGGGCCCCCGGTGCGATGTAGCGCGCGAGGCGGGCACGATTAGCCGTCTGGTCGTAGAACCAGCCGGTCTTCTGTCCGTGCGCGAGCGGCGCCCGGAAGCCGAGCCCCGACTCCATCACGGTGAGCTCCTCCGGCACCGCGCCGAAGGCGAGCCGCGCCTCCTGCGGCAGCTGCTCGAGATCGCGCGCCGCGGTGTCGTTCTTCCAGTAGAGCCCGGCAGGGCCGAGCACCGCGCGTACCGCCGCCTCCACTTCCTCCTTGAGCGCCTCCATCCCGGCGGTGGCGATCTGGCCGACGACGACGTCGCCATAGCGGTCGAGCACCAGGCCCGGCAGCGCATCGGACTCGCCGAATACCCAGCGGTAATAAGGAGCGGCGCTGAGGCGAGTGCGCAGCGCGAGCGCGGCCGTCAGACGCCGCTCGATGAGCGCGCGGTCGATGCGGTGCGCGGCATCGCGCGACAGGATCCGCGCGCAGATCAGCGCGTGCGGATTGACGTAGGCGTAGCCGACGAAGCCGCCGCGATGGGTCGAGAGCGTCGCCCGCTCGCCGGGCGCAAAGGCACTGAGCGGGCTGCGGTCGGTGTCGATCTCGTTGCTGAACACCCACGGGTGCCCGGCGGCGAGGCGCCGCTCTTCGCCGCGCTTCAGCACCAATGAGCGCGCACCGGTGCCGGCCGGGGGCTCGGGCTGAGGAGAGTTCGCTTGCAACACCAGGGATCCGCTGCGCAGGGGGCGGCAAGTATACAATTGCGCCCTCTCATTCGAGGTGCAACGTGTCCTCACCGCGCGGTGTCGTGGCGCTGGTCCTGGTCCTGTCCGCTGCGTGCACGCTGCCGGCGCGCACGGCCGCCGAGCCGCTCGCGGCGCTGCTGCAGCCCCTGCAGTGGCGCGCGATCGGACCCTTCCGCGGCGGGCGTGTGCTCACGGTCGCCGGCGTACCCGGCGAGCCGAATCATTTCTACTTCGGCGCCGTCAACGGCGGCGTGTGGGAGACGCGCGATGCGGGGCGCACCTGGGCGCCGATTTTCGATTCCGCACCCGTGGGCTCGATCGGCGCGCTCGCCGTGGCGCCCTCCGACAGCCGGATCATCTACGTCGGCACCGGCGAAGCAGACATGCGCTCAGACATCGCTCAGGGGACGGGCCTGTACCGCTCGCGCGATGCGGGGCGCACCTGGCAGGCCATAGGCCTCGAGGACTCGCAGCAGATCGGCCGTATCCTGGTCGATCCCGCGAACCCCGAAGTCGTGCTGGTGGCCGCGCTCGGCCACCCGTACGGCGCCAACGAGACGCGCGGCGTTTTCCGCTCGGCTGACGGCGGGGCAAGCTGGCGCCGCACGCTCTACCGGAACGCCGACACCGGGGCGATCGATCTGGCGTTCGAGCCTGGAAACGCGCGCGTGGTCTATGCCTCGCTCTGGCAAACGCGCCGGCCGCCCTGGAACGTCTACCCGCCCTCGAGCGGACCGGGCGGCGGACTCTATCAGTCGCACGACGGCGGCGAGAGCTGGGTGGAGCTCGCCGGTCACGGCCTGCCGGCCGAGCCGGGCCGCATCGGCATCGGCGTCGCGCCGTCCAGGCCGCAGCGCGTCTACGCGCTCATCGATGCAGCCGCCGGGGGCCTGTACCGTTCCGACGATGCGGGCGCGAGCTGGACGCGCGTCAGTGCCGACCCGCGCATCTGGAAGCGCGGCTGGTATTTCGGCGGCGTCACGGTCGACCCGGCCGACGCGGACGTGGTCTACGTCTGCAACACCGGAGTGCAGCGCTCCAGCGACGGCGGCCGGACGTTCTTCCCCGTCAAGGGTGCGCCGGGGGGCGACGACTATCACCAGCTCTGGATCGATGCGCGCGAGCCGCAGCGCCGCATCCTCGGCGTCGATCAGGGTGCGGTGGTGACGCTGAACGGCGGCGCCACCTGGAGCTCCTGGTTCAATCAGCCGACCGGCCAGTTCTACCACGTGATCACCGACGACCGCTTTCCGTACTGGGTGTACGGCGCGCAGCAGGACTCGGGCGCGGCCGCCATCCCGAGCCGCACCGATAACATCGACGGCATCAATCTCACCGAGTTCCGCGAGAGCGCGGTCGGCGGCGAGAGCGACACCATCGCGCCCGACCCCGCGAATCCGCAGATCATCTTCGGCGGGCGCGTCGACAAGTTCGACAGGCGCACGGGCCAGAAGCAGAGCGTCACGCCGGCGCTGGGCTATCCGGGGCTCTATCGCGGCACGTGGACCTTGCCGCTGGTGTTCGGCAAGATCGCGCCGCACGCGCTCTACTTCGGCACCCAGCGCATCTTCCGCACTACCGACCGCGGCGCGCACTGGCAGGCGATCAGCCCGGACCTCACGCGTGAAGACCCCGGAACGCCCGCCAACCTCGACGCCGCCACCATTGCCGATCACGACAGCAACGGGCCGCGGCGCGGCGTCGTATACGCGATCGGTCCCTCGCCGCTCGACGCCGCCCTCGTCTGGGCCGGGACGGACGATGGGCTGGTATGGAAGACTCCCGATAGCGGCGCTCACTGGAAAGACGTCACGCCGGCCGCACTTGGGGCCTGGGCAAAAATCGGCGTCGTCGAGCCCTCGCACTTCGATTCGAGCACCGCCTACATCGCCGTCGACCGGCATCGGCTCGATGATCCGCGGCCGTACGTCTACCGCACGCACGACGGCGGCGCGAGCTGGACGCTGATCGTCGCGGGGATCGCCGCCGGCGGC
>DASPOP010000277.1:0-25715 GCA_035625955.1 Steroidobacteraceae bacterium
CGAGAACGCCGTCAGCGGCAGCGGTACGTAGGCGTAAGCTGCGTGCAGGGCGCCGCCGAGCGCTCTGGCGATCGCCGCCCCCAGGCGCAGAATCTGCTGATCGAGCCGCGTCGGCTTCTCATAGGTATGCTCCGGATCGACCGCGGCGAGCACCACCGGCTGACGCCAGGGGCGTGCATGCTTGACGAGCAGCACCGGCACGGGGCTGCGGCGCAGCAGCTCCCAGTCGTTGAGATGCAGCAGGCCCGCCGCCAGATGCCGCCCCGGATGCCGCTCGGCGACGATGAGGCCGGCGCCGAGGCGCACCGCCTCGCGGATCACGGCTTCGTAGGCCGGGAAATCCCAGGCGACGCTCACCGTGACTTTCAGCCCCGTCCGTCGCAGGCGGCGCGCGATGCGCTCCAGCCGTTCGCTGTGCGCCTCGCACGTACGGCGCTCGATCTCCGGCGGGTTGTCGTACAGCAGCGAAAGGTCGCCGTCGATGCCGCCGACGTACAGCGGCTCGGCGATGGCGTGGAACAGGATCAGCTCGGCATCCAGTGCCGCCGCGAGGCGTGCGGCCTTGCGGACTCCCGGGAGCCTGCGGGCTTCCGGGTCCTTGACGGCGGCGAGAATGCGGCGGATCGCACTCACGGCGGCCGCGCCATCCTCAGCGCTGCGTCTCGAGGAACGCGGCGACCGCGTCCATGTCGGCGAGATTCAGGTTCTGCGCCACGCCGTGCATGATGGCCACGTTACGCATGTTGCTCTGGAACGAGGCGAGCTGCTTCAGCACATACTGCGCATGCTGGCCCGCGAGCCGCGGGAAATCCTGCAGGCCGTGCGCATCGGGGCCGTGACAGCTGCTGCAGGCCGGCACCCCCTGCGCCGCGACGCCCTGCTGGTAGATCTGGCGTCCGTGGCCTACGGTCGCGGAATCGCCGCTCGCGCTCGGCTCGGCTTTCTGCGCGCTGTAGTAGGCGGCGAGCGCCTGAATGGTGTCGTCGTCGAGCTGACTCGCCATGCCCCACATGTAGCCGATCGCGTCCGGATCGCCGCGCGTCTGCGCGCGGAACGCCTTGAGCTGCGCCGCCAGATAATTGGCGTTCTGACCCGCGAGGCGCGGGTACTTGGGGTTCATGTTGTTGCCGTCCGCGCCGTGGCAGGTGCCGCACACGGTGACGGCGATGCGCTGCGCGTGGGCCCGGGCCGCGGCGTCGGGCTCGTCGGCGCGCGCCGCGGCGGCACCGAGAGCCAGGAGTGCGGCGGCGCCGAGCAGCAGCGGCGCATGCGTTACCCAGCGCGTGCGCCGGCCCCGGGATCCATTGTGGCGTGTGATGGACATGGCGATTACCTCAGTACGCGAACCACAGCAGCAGATACCACGCGTTGTTGTCGGAGGCGTTGCGCAGGTTCCCGTCATAGTTGCTGCCGCCGCCGTTGAACTTGTTGTAGGCGGTGTATTGCGCCGAGATCTTCACGTTCAGCCACGGCAGATAATTCACCTCAGCGATCCAGCCGCGCGTGTCGGGTGAGCCGGTGGCGCTGACGATCACCCCGGGATTGCCTCCGGCTGGCAGCGGCGATGGCACCGCCGGATAGAGTCCGGGATCGGTGCTGCCCGTAGTGGAGAAGTAAGCCAGCGTGCCGCCGAGCTTGCGCCGGTAGTAATACGTGGCCCACAGCCGGGTCGTCGAAAGGCTGTCGCTCGGATTGGTGCCGCCTGCAACGCTGGCATCGAGTGTCATCGACTCGTGGATGTGTGTTCCGGCGAGAGTGAGCTGATGCTCGTCGCTCACGAACTGGTACTGGACGTCCTCGGCGACATCGTTGAAGCGGTTCACCGGTCCGCTCAGGGGAACCTCGGCGCCCGGCGCGCCGCCCGGGAACAGCTTGATGTTCAGGCCGTAGACGCCGGCCTCCAGGGAGTGCCGGTCCCAGTTGTACTCGTAGGCGAGCCGCCAGTAGGGCGCGGCGCCCGATATCACGTTGGAGATGGAGCCATCGAGCGGGCCGGCGCCGCCGGTGAGCTCGTTGGTCTGGCCCTGCTTGGCGGAGCGGTAGACACCGAGCTCGGCGTACAGCGATTCGTTCCAGTAGAGATAGCCCGTGAGTCCCGCCACATCCTGGGCGAAGGCGCCGTCGATCGCCGTGCCGGCCAGCGGCGATACCACCGCGTTGCTCGCGGTGAACGGATAGCCCCAGGCGGGAGTTGTGTTCCACAGGTCCTGCACCGTCGGGTTGTTGTTGAGTGACAGCCCGTAAGTGAGCGGGCTGTTGTCCGCGAGCAGGGTGGTATCCGCAAACCGCAGGTCGGTGTTGTCGATGCCGATGGTGCCGCTGTCGTTGGCATAGGTGATCTGGAAGAAGGCGCCGAAGTTGGGCGCGATCTTGCCCGCGTAGAACAGGCTCAGCTGCTGCGGGAAGCCGGCGGTGCCGTTCTGGGCGACGCCGGGGGCGCCGGCGGCGGCGAGGTCGGGCACGCCGGTCTTCATCTGGCTGTAGGAAACCTGCGCCATGATCGACAAGGGGACCGTCTGCGCGAGCGACAGCAGCTCCTCTTTCTTGCCGGTGACATCCTGCACCTGCTTCACGTTGCTGAGGATGTAGCCGTTCGCTTTGAAGACGCGCCCGAAATGGGTGAGCTCGGGGAATACCGTATGGCAGGCCTCGCAGGCCATGCCGGTCTGGCGTGCGAAGCTCGGCACCGCGAGCGCGGCTGGAGCTGCTCCGGCCAGGGCTGCCCCGAGCGCCGCGAGGGCCGCAAACCTACCCACCGCAGTGACCTTTGTCGCTGACATTTCGGAACTCCCTTACTCGCGCGAGGATCCGCGCTTGATGAAGTCAGGCTAACGGGCCGACACGGGCCCAGGTAGTAAGGCTTGTACCTATGGCATCAGGGAGAATACTTACGGACGCCACGGCCTCAACCGCTACCATGCCGCCGGCACGTACATGAGCGGCCACGATCTCAATTATCCGAGCGAGCTCGAGGAGCGTGTCGAGCACCGCGGCCGGGCGCTGCTGTTGCGCCCCATCCGCCCCGACGACGCCGCGCGCCATCGGCAGTTTCTCGCGCGTGTGTCCGCCGAGGATCTGCGCACACGCTTCCTTGCCGCCGTGCACGAGCTGCCCGAGTCGGACCTTGCGCACTTCACCCGCATCGACTATGAGCGCGAGATGGCGTTCATCGCCGTGGCCGCCGCCGGCGCCGATGCGGGCGAGATTCTCGGTGTGGCGCGCGCCTGCGCCGGCCCTGACAACACCGCGGCCGAATTCGCCGTGCTGGTGCGCTCCGACCTCAAGGGTCAGGGACTCGGAACGCTGCTGATGCGCAAGCTGATCCGTTATTGCCGCGCGCACGGCACGGGTGAGCTGTGGGGGAGTGTGCTGAGCGAGAATGCCGCCATGCTGCACCTGGCGGAGACGCTGGGCTTCCGCGTCCGCAGACGCGAGCTCAACGTCGTGGAAGTGGTGCTCGATCTGCAGCCGCAGGCCGCCGCCTGAAGCGGCGCGGGCCGACCTCACACCGCGCGGGAGAGCGGCGCCGCACCCGCGGCCGGCGCGGCCGCGGCGAGATAGCGATCGAAGCACATCGCGATATTGCGCAACAGCAGCCGTCCGCCCGGGGTCGCGGCAATTTCCCCGTGCGCCATGCGCACCAGACCGTCGGCGGCGAGCGGCTGCAGCTGCAGCAGTGCATCGTGGAAGTAGGCCGCGAAGTCGATGCCGTATTGCCGCTGGACGGCCAGCGTGTCGATCACCCCGTGGCACATCAGCTGGCCGATCACGGTGGCGCGCACCCGATCGTCGAAGGCGAGCGCCAGCCCGCGCCACAGCGGCAGCCGCCGCTCGTCGAGGGCGGCCTTCCAGGCCTTGAGGTCGCGGAAATTCTGGCTGTAGCTGTCGGCGATGTGACTGATGGCGCTCGCGCCGACGCCGATCAGGTCGCAGTCGGCATGGGTGGTGTAGCCCATGAAGTTGCGATGCAGCCCGCCGCGCTCCTGGGCCTGCACCAGCTCATCGCCCGGCAGCGCGAAGTGATCCATCCCGACGTAGGCATAGCCGTCCGCCGACAGCTCGTCGATCGCGAGGCGCAGCAGCTCGATTCTGGCGGCGGCATCGGGCAGCGCTGCCGGATCGATGCGCCGTTGCGCCTTGAAGAGGCTCGGCAGGTGTGCGTAGCCGTAGACCGCGATGCGGTCGGGGCGCGCCGACATGACGGTCCGCAGCGTGCGCTGGAACGCCTCCGGCGTCTGCCCCGGCAGGCCGTAGATCAGGTCGACGTTGATCGAGCGGAAGCCCTGGTCGCGGCAGGCGTCGATCAGGCTCAGCGTTTCCTCGACGCTCTGGAGGCGATTGACCGCGCGCTGCACGCCGGGATCGAAATCCTGCACGCCGAGACTGGCCCGATTGAAGCCGAGCTGCGCCAGCGAGGCCGCGTAGTGCGCCGGCGGCTCCGGCAGCGAGCGCGGATCCAGCTCGATCGAGAAGTCGCGGTCCGCCGCGTCGCTCAGGCGGAAGGCGCTGCCTATGCCGGCGATGAGCCGCGCGAGCGTCCCGCGCCCGAGGAAGTTGGGCGTGCCGCCGCCGAGGTGCAGCTGCACGACCTCGCGGCCGGGATCGAACAGCGGTGCGACCAGCTCGATCTCGTGCAGCAGATCGTCGGCATAACGCTCCCCCCGGGACAGGTCGCGGGTGATCACGCGGTTGCAGCCGCAATAGAAGCAGGGGCTGAAGCAGAAAGGCACGTGCACGTAGAGCGACAGCGGACGGCGGCCGGCGAGCGCGTTGCTGCGCGCCGCGTAGGCGGCGAGCTCGTCCGTGCCGAAGGCGGCGTTGAACTGCGGCGCGGTCGGATACGAGGTGTACCTCGGCCCCGGCCGGTCGTAGCGCCGCAGCAGGGCCGCATCCAGGTTGATCGGAGTGTTCAACTTGTCGCTCTCAAAAAAACACCGCGGGCAACGCTCGCAGAAACGTCACCCGCGGTTGATTCGCAGACTCGCTACTGGACCTTGATCGTGGTCGGTTTCTTGGCTTCAACCTTGACCTTCGGAACGTGGACGGTCAGTACCCCGTCCTTCGAGTCGGCGCGGATCGCCTTCTCGTCGACGCCCTCCGGAAGCGCGAAGGTGCGGAAGAAGTTGCCATAGAAGCTTTCGACCTTGTGGAACTTCTCGTCCTTCAGCTCCTCCTGCTGCTGACGCTCGCCGCTCAGGGTGAGCATTCCGTCCTCATACAGCACTTTGGCGTCCTCTTTCTTCACGCCCGGCAGTGCGGCGCGGATCAGATACTCGCCCTCAGTCTCGCTGATGTCGACCGAAGGTGACCAGTCGCTGCTGCCCTCAAAGCTTCCCGGCAGGCGCGGATATGGTCCAAACCAGGCCGGAAAGCGATTGAACATGTCGTTCATTGCGCTGAAAGGTTCCCAACGAATGACGTTCATGACCCTCTCCTTTCCTCTCTCTTTTACCCCTTGTTTGCAAGGGGTAAGGTAATGCGCGCGGCCCCGGTTGGCTATCCGGATCACTGCGTATCCTCCGCCCCGGGCTCGAGCATGATCGCGTTGATCACGGTCGACACCCCTTGTAATTCGCGCACCGCCCGCTCGGCCCGCTGCCGCTGCCAGTTCCAGTCGA
Organism: Steroidobacteraceae bacterium; assembly: GCA_035625955.1. Lineage (GTDB taxonomy): Bacteria > Pseudomonadota > Gammaproteobacteria > Steroidobacterales > Steroidobacteraceae > 13-2-20CM-66-19. The sequence continues at coordinate 5,619 of DASPOP010000277.1, forward strand.
GCGCTCCCTCGAGGGTCACGACGCCGGCGCGTACCAGCGGCATCACCCGCTCGCCGCCCTGAGGCAGGGCGCGCTTCAGCGCCGCGACCACTGCACGCGCGATCTCCGGATCGGTCAGCGCCGCCGGAAAACGCGGGCGCACCTCGATGGCATTGGCGACCGCGGTGACTCCGCGCACGCGCTTCACGGCATCCTCGGCGCCGAACTTGTCGAAGAAGCTGCGTGCGAAACCCGTCAGGGTCACGGTTCCATCGGTCACCTTGACGGCGATGTCGGTTTCATCCACGTCCGGACAAGCGAACAGCTCGGACTCAACCTGGCGCTGGATCTCGTTGTCGGCGCGGCTTTCCATAAATCCCCCCCGATGCGTCTCATTGTCGGCGGGCATGACGGGCCTTTCGAATGCGGGGAAGTGCCTAGGGCGTGCGTTTTGTACTTATCGCCCGGCGGCGCCGCGCGGCGCTATTTTTTGCCATCAGCCGCATCAGCGCGGAGGACTTATGGAACGCGAAAAGATGCATCGCCTGCTGCGTGACATGATGCTGTCGCGCGTCTTCGAGGAGCGCGCGGCCGAGGAATACCAGAAAGGCAATATCGTGGGGTTTCTTCACCTGTACCCGGGTGAGGAGGCAGTGGCGGCGGGCGTCATCAACGCCACCGGGCCCTCGGACTACATCGTGAGCACCTACCGCGAGCACGCCCACGCACTGGTGCGCGGCGTACCGGCGCGCGCGGTGATGGCGGAGCTGTTCGGCCGTGCGACCGGCATGTCCGGCGGCATGGGCGGCTCGATGCACATGTTCGACCGCGAGCGCCGCTTCATGGGCGGCTACGGAATCGTGGGCGAGACCTATCCGATTGCGATCGGCATCGGCTATGCCATCGCACTGCGCGGCCTGCCGGAGTCGGTGATCTGCTTCTTCGGCGACGGCGCAGTCAACCAGGGAACCTTTCACGAGTCGCTCAACATGGCGGCCTTGTGGCGGCTGCCGGTGCTGTTCGTCTGCGAGAACAATCACTACGCGATCGGCACCGACATCCACCGCCATTCAGCCGTGCCGGAGGTCTACAAACGCGCCAGCGCCTACAACATCCCGGCCGAGAAGGTCGACGGCATGGATGTGCTGAAGGTCTACGAGGCGGCCCGCCACGCGCTGGAGCGCATCCGCCGGGCCGGTGGCCCGCAATTCCTCGAGTTCGAGACCTATCGCTACCGCGGGCATTCCATGGCCGATGCCGGCGCCTACCGGCCGCCGGTGGAAGTGAAGGCGTATCAGGCCATCGATCCGCTGACCATCGGCGCGCGCGAGATCGAGTTTCACTATCCGACGCCGGCCGAGCTCGCCGAGGTGGGGCCCGACAACATCGCGCGCCTCACCGAGCACATGATCTCCGTCGGACACCTCGAGGAGGACGAGGTCGCTGAGATCCGCAAGGAGGTCGAGGCGGTAGTCGAGGATGCGGTGCAGTACTCGCTCGCCAGCGCGCAGCCGACGATGGATGAGGCCTGGCGGCATCTCACCTGCAACCGCCGCCACGAACGGCTGTTGCAGGCCTAGGAGCTTTTTATGACACAGGAACTGCTCTATTGGCAGGCCCTCAACCGGGCGCTCGACGTGGAGATGGCGGCCGACGAATCGGTGTTCGTCCTCGGCGAGGACGTCGGACTGTACGGCGGCAGTTATCGGGTAACCGAAGGCCTGTACGCCAAGTATGGCGAGGCGCGCGTGCGCGATACGCCGATCTCCGAGAACAGCTTCACGGGTCTCGGGGTGGGCGCTGCCATGGTCGGCATGCGCCCCGTGGTCGAGATCATGACCATCAACTTCGCCATGCTGGCGCTCGACTCGATCGTGAACGGGGCGGCCAAGATCCCCTTCATGTCGGGTGGGCAGTTTCCCATGCCGCTCGTGATCCGCGTCCCCGGCGGCGTGGCGCGCCAGCTCGCCGCGCAACACGCCCAGCGGCTCGAATCGATGTTCATGAACGTCCCGGGGCTGCGCGTCGCGGTGCCGTCGACTCCGCAGGATGCTTACTGGCAGCTGCGCCAGGCGATCGCCTCGGACGAGCCGGTGGTGCTGCTCGAGCACGAAGTCCTGTATTTCACCAAGGGGCCGGTGGACACGATGGCGGAGCCGCCGCCGATGCACCAGGCCGCGATCCGCAGGGCCGGCAGGGATCTCACTCTCATCGGTTACTCGCGCACGGCGCTGCAGGCGCAGGAGGCGGCGGCCGAGCTCGCGAGCGTTGGGATCGAGGCGGAAGTCATCGACCTGCGCAGTCTCAATCCGATCGACTGGAAGACCCTGAGCGATTCGGTCAACAAGACCCATCGCGCGCTCGTCATCGAGGAGGACTGCCGGCACGCCGGCGCGGGCGCCGAGATCGCCGCCAGTCTCGCCGAGCGTTGCTTCTTCTCGCTCGATGCGCCGGTACAGCGCGTCGCCGGGCTCGACATCCCGACGCCTTATAACGGCGCGCTCGAGGCCGCCAGCATCCCGCGGGTAGCCGACATCGTCGCCGCCGCGCGTGCGCTGCTCGGACCGAGGGAGAAAGCCGCCGCATGAAGCATCCGATCGCCATGCCGGCGCTCTCGGACACGATGAGCAACGGGCGGCTGGTCAAGTGGCTGAAGGCGGTTGGGGATCCGGTCAGGCACGGCGAGGCGATCGCCGAGATCGAGACCGACAAGGCCATCATGGACGTCGAGGCCTTTCGCGACGGTTTTCTGAGTGGCCCCCTGGCGCCTGTCGATGCGGAGCTGCCGGTCGGGCAGGCGATCGGCTACACCGCTGACACGCGCATCGAGGCAACGGACGGTGCCAGCGACGCCCCCGCCCGCGCAGCCGCGCCCGCAGCCACGCCGGCGGCGCCGGCCGCGGTGAGCGCGGATTCCGCCGCGTCCGCGGGCGTTGCGGGGGGCGTGCGGCCGGCACCACCCGCCGGCGGCGCGCGTGCTTCGCCTTACGCACGCCGGCTGGCCGAGCAACTGGGAGTCGACCTCAGCCGGTCCGGATCGACATCGGCGCCGCTGCACGCGGCGGATGTGGTCGCCGCGGCGCGGCGTCCCGCCGGCCCGGATCTCGAGGCCGGGCCGCCCTACCAGCTCGAGCGCAACACGAGCTTCCGTGAGGCCACCGCACGGGCAATGATCGCAACCCTCGGCACGCCGACCTTCCGGGTCACGGCGGCCCTGCCGCTCGGGCCGCTGATCGCCAGGGCCAGGGCCGGCGGCCGCTCCTTCAGCGTGCTGCTCGCCCGTGCCTGTGCGCTGACCATCGCGCAGCACCCGCTGTTCAATGCCGTATACACGCCCGACGGGCTTGCGCGGCGCGAGCGGATCGATATCGGGATCGCGGTGGACTCACCCGATGGGCTCATAACGCCGGTGCTGCGCGATGTCGCGGGGCGCTCGCCGCTCGCGCTGTTCGGCGACTGGCGCGTGCTGCTCGAGAAAGCGCGCACGCGTCGGCTCAGCCCGGCCGAGTACAGCGGCGCCACTTTCTATCTGTCCGACCTCGGCGTTTTTCCCGGCGTCTGCAGCTTCGAGTCGATCATCCCGCAGGGAGCCGCGGCGCTGCTCTCGGTTGCGGCGGTGCAGGGCGAGAAGGCGCTGTGCACGCTCAACTGCGACCACCGCGTGGTGTTCGGCGGCGACGCGGCACGTTTCCTTCAGACCCTCGAGCAGCACCTCATCGAGCTGTCGGCGTCCGGCGGCTAGCGCCGCGGCGCGCGAGCAGCAGTGCGATCGCGCACGATGCCAGGCGCGACAGCGTCTTGTCCGCACGGCTGGTGAGGATGATCGGCACGCGCGCCCCGAGGACGATACCGGCGATCTGCGCTCCCGCCAGGTACTCGAGCTGCTTTGCCAGCATGTTGCCCGCCTCGAGGTCGGGGACGATGAGGATGTCGGCCCGGCCGGCGACCGCCGAGCGGATTCCCTTGGCGCGGGCGGCCTCGAGCGAGACCGCGTTGTCGAAGGCCAGCGGCCCGTCGAGGATGCCGCCGGTGATCTGACCGCGCTCTGCCATCTTGCACAGCACCGCCGCATCGAGCGTGGATTTGATTCGCGGCGACACCGTCTCGATCGCCGAGAGGAGCGCCACCCGCGGCGATTTCGTTCCGAGCACGTGCGCCAGCTGGATCGCGTTGCGTACGATGTCGGCCTTGGCCTCGAGCGTCGGATAGATGTTGACGGCGGCGTCGCTGACCAGCAGCGGCCGGGGATAGGCCGGAGCATCGATCACGAACACATGGCTCATGCGCCGTGCGGTCCGCAGCCTCGGCTCGGCGAGGATCGCGCTCATGAACTCGTCGGTGTGCAGACTCCCTTTCATGAGCGCTTCGACCTTGCGCTCGGCCGCGAGCGCGGCCGCCTCGGCTGCCGCGGCGTGGCTGTGCTCCGTCCAGACACACTCATAAGGGGCGAGATCGACCGATGCCTGGCGCGCCGCCGCGCGGATCCTGTGCTCCGGTCCCACCAGCACCGGGACGATCAGCTTCGCCCTGGCCGCTTCGATTGCTCCGCTCAGCGACAGGGCATCGACCGGATGCACCACCGCCGTGCGCAGCGGCTTGAGCTGGCGCGTCCGGCGCAGGAAGCGCTGGTAATGATGGCCCGCGGTGCGGCCCGGCGCCGTGGCCGCCGCAGAGGAACTCCGTTTGGAATTGAGGGTCTGGTTCTTCACCGAAAGCGGCCATCCGTCACGGGCGCAGCCTGAGCGCCGTACGGTATCATTCTAAGAGGATTGCTCAGCACATTATGTCCGGGACGCTCAAAGACAGGAATCCCGCCCCGCAGCCCGGCCGGCGCCGCTTTCTGGTGGCAGTCGGCGGAGTCTGCGGCACCGTGGCGTCGTTGGTCGCGGCACCGGCGCTGGCCGCGGTCCGCGCTCCCCGCAGCGTGAGCTTCGTTCACACCCACACGGGCGAGACGCTGCGCGCCGTCTATTACCAGGATGGGTGCTACCAGGCGGACTGCCTGGCGCAGGTCGATCAGCTGCTGCGCGATTTCCGTACCGGTGACGTACATCCGATCGATCCCGCGCTGCTCGATATCCTGTTCGAGCTGCAGCTGCGCGCCGATCGCGACGACCCCTTCGAGGTGATCTCCGCTTATCGCTCGCCGGCGACCAATGCGCTGCTGCATCGGCACTCGGAGGGCGTGGCCGTGCACAGCATGCATCTCGAGGGCCGCGCCATCGACGTGCGCCTGAGTGGCTATTCGACCCGCAGCCTCGCGAACCATGCGCGCGCGCTCGGGCGTGGCGGCGTGGGCTATTACGCGAGCAGCGATTTCGTGCACGTCGATACCGGGCGCGTCAGGTACTGGTGATCTAGGGACGCGCCGCTACCGGCTCGAGCCCGAGCAGGGCTTCGAGGCGGCGATCCTGGCGGTAAATGTCGTCGAGGAAGTGCACCGCCCCGTCCTCGGTGGCGACGGCCGTCGCGTAGAGAATCAGCACGTGCACCGGCTGCGCCAGTTTGACCTGGAAGGTCGAGTCGCCCTCCATCGCCGCAAGGATCTTTTCCGGGGTCCAGTCTCCCGCGGTGCCACCCATGACCGCGGCGGCGAGCGCCACGGGATCGCTGACGCGGATGCAGCCGTGGCTGAAGGCCCGACGCGGCTCGGCGAACAGGCGCTGTGCCGGCGTCGAATGCAGGTAGACATCGTAGCGATTGGGCAGCACGAACTTGATCAGCCCGAGGGCATTCTCGGGTCCGGGCCGCTGACGCAGGCGCAGGCGGCCGGCCGCGAGCGCCTGCAGATCCGCGGGTGTTGCTGCGGTCGTTGCGGCGGCTTCGGAGCTGTCGGCGGCGAGCAGCTCCATGTCGTGCGTTTCGAGATAACGCGGATCTCTGCGCAGCTCGGCGAGCAGCTCCCGCCGGACGATGTTCGGCGGAACGTCCCAGTACGGCCTGAAGAGCACCGCCGTCATGTCCGCGGTAAAGACCGGCGTGTGAAGCTGAGGATACTGGCGTCCGACGATGACGTTCATGCGCAGCATGCTCGCCTCGTCATCGACCGCCGAGCGGATCAGAAACAGGCGGAATGCCGGGATGTTCACGATCAGCGTCGGCGGCTCGAGCGGCGGGACCCACCGCCAGCGCTCGAGCGTCAGCTCGATCTGTCGTACCCGCTGCGCGAACGGCACTTTCAAAGCCGCGAAGGTGCCGGCGCCGAGCGCGCCGTCTTCCGCCAGCCCATGCAGGTATTGGAACCGCTTGATGGCGGCGGCCAGATCGTCATCCAGCAGCAAGTCGGTTCGCGAGGCCTGCTGCGCCGGCAGGTCGCCCACGGCCGCCAGCCGCCGGCGCAACTGCGGCGCGCCCGCGTAGTACTCGCCGGGCTTGACCGACCGGCGGGGAAGCGGGGGCAGCGCCGGCACATCAGGCGCTGCGGCCAGCTCGCGGTAGCGCGCCAGCGACTGGCGCAGCAGGCGGTAGTGGAGGTAGCCGGGTTCGGCTCCCGCCAGCACGGCGCCGGTGTCCGTGCGGGCGGCGAGCTGCTCGACGAGGCTCGCGGCATCGAAGCGCTCGGCGCGCGCCGGCATATCGAAACCCGCGGCGTGCGGATCGATACGCCCGAAATGCAGATGCCGGACCAGCGCCAGCGCAGAGCTGGTCAGCTCCCGGTCGAAGGCGGACCAGTCGGCGGACGTCGCCTGGGGTTGCGCGGCAAGAGCCGCGAGCTCCATGGCCAGCCGCGCGGCGCCGTAGTCGCGGGCCGACAATCCGTAGTCTGAGACGGATTGCAGCAGTACGACCAGCGCGCGCGCCTGTGCCGTGGCGACTCCCCCGCGGCTCCAGAGGAGTGCGTTGGCATGGCGGGCGTAGATTGCTTCGATGGCCGGCCGGTCCCCCGTGGCCGCCGCTGCCACGGGCAGCGGGCCGGCCAGGAAGCATCCAAGCAGGGCCCATGCGAGCCGGCGCAGCGCTGACATGGTGGCCAGCTTGCGGCCGCGCAGAGCTTGCACGGAATCGGGAGTGTTCCGTGCCGCCCTAGGTACTAGCCACAATTGGTTAGGTATTCCGGCGCATGGTGCGCCGGCCGCAATGGCGCACGCTTGGCTTTGCGGCTTCGGGAGCGGCTCATGCATGCGATTCGTCGGATTCTCGTGGCGGTCAAGGACCCGGGGGCACGCTCGCTGCCCGCGGTTAACAAGGCCATCCAGCTCTCTGGCGGACTGGACGCGGACCTCGAGCTGTTCCATGCGATCGATTCTCCCTATTACACCGACATGCTCGGATTTGCCTCGGAGCACACCCGGCGAATGGAATGCGACGAGCGCAGCGAGTACCTGCAGCGGCTGGAGCGGGTAGCGGCACGCGCCCGTCTCCACACCGGCAGAGTGAGCGTCGCCGTGGAGTGGGATTATCCGGCCTACGAGGCGATCGTGCGCCGCAGCCTCGAGATCGGCGCGGACCTCATCGTCGCGGAATGTCACGCCGGCCGCCGCGTCGCTCAGGGGCTGCTGCAGCTCTCGGACTGGGAGCTGTTGCGCCTGAGCACGGTCCCGGTGCTGCTGGTGAAGCGCGCACGGCCTTATCACCATCCGACGATCGTGATGGCGCTCGACCCGAGCCACGCGTTCGCGAAGCCCGCGCGGCTCGATGAGGAGATCGTGCAGGCGGGCAGCGCGGTCGCGGCCGGCCTGGCCGGCAGGCTGCATGCGGTTCATGCCTATGCGACTGCAACCGCGGGTCCGGGAGCGGCGGCGGCTGCGCGGGTGCAGGAGGCGGCCGCGAGCGCCAGGGCCGGTCTCGATCGCGCCCTCCGGTCCACGCAGGTGGTCTCAGACTGCCAGCATCTGGTCCCGGGGGATCCGACGGCTGCGGTCCGTGATACCGCGCGGCGTCTGAGCGCCGACATCGTGGTCGCGGGGGCCGTGTCGCGCTCGGGCCTCAAACGGGCGTTCATCGGCAACACCGCCGAACGGCTGCTCGATTGCCTCTCCTGCGACCTGCTGATCGTGAAGCCGCCGGAGTTCTCGACCTCCGTGCCACGCGTCGCCCGTGGCGCCAGGCTGGTTGCGGTGGAGCCCCTCGGCTGAGCCTCTTTCAGGCCCCCGCGGCCCGCTGACAGATTGTTACAGGTCTTTTTGGTTATGCTCGGTCTCCATGCAGGCTCTTACGGGAGAATTCGCACGCAGCGCGCTGGATGCGGCGCCTGACGCCCTGATCATCATCGACGCGGAGGGGATCATCCGCTTCGCCAACGCCCAGGCGTCGGCGCTGTTCGGCTTCCCGAATGAGGAGCTGGTCGGACAGCGCCTGGAGCAGCTGATACCGGAGAGGTTTCGCGCCCGTCACCTCGGCTACCGGAGAGCCTACCTGGCCGCGCCGCGCCTGCGGCCCATGGGCACCGGGCTGGCGCTGTTCGCGCGGCGCCGGGACGGAGTCGAATTCCCGGTGGAGATCAGCCTGAGTCCCGTCGCGACCGATGGGGCTCTGGTTGCCGCGGCGATCCGCGACGTGACCGAGCGCAAGCGGGTGGAAGCGGATCTCAGGGCGGCGCGCGAAGCTGCCGACGAGTCCCGCAAGGCCGCGGATCGCGCCAACCAGGCGAAGAGTCGTTTTCTGGCGACGGCCAGCCATGACCTGCGCCAGCCCCTGCAGACGCTGGCACTGCTCAATGGGGCGCTGCGGCGCATGGTGACGAGTCCCGACACCGCGGAGGTGCTGGCGCAGCAGGAGCATGCCGTGGGCACCATGTCACGGCTGCTGAGCACACTGCTCGACATCAGCAAGCTCGAGTCGGGAGCGGTCAAACCCGCGCCGCGTGACTTCCGCGTTGCCAGCGTTCTCGAGGCGATACGTCGTGAATTCCGCGCCCCGGCGCAAGCCAAGGGCCTCGAGCTGCAGGTGGAGTCCTCGGAGGAATCGATTCACAGCGATCCTGCCATGGTCGAGCAGATCCTGAAGAATCTGGTCTCGAATGCGGTGAAGTACACGCAGCAGGGCCGGGTAGCGGTGCGCTGCCGCCGCGAGGGCGCGACGCTGCGCATCGACGTACTCGACACTGGCGTGGGCATTCCGGCGGCACAACTCGCCTACATCTACGATGAGTTCTACCAGGTGGGCGGGACCCCGAACAGCTCGAGGGACGGCTATGGGCTGGGACTGAGCATCGTGCAACGGCTGGTGAAGCTCCTCAACGCGCGTCTCGAAGCGATGTCCGAGGTCGGCAAGGGCTCGGTCTTTTCCCTGCTCCTGCCGCTTGGCGCTGCGGCAGTCCACGAACCGGAGCCCGACAGGACGCGGGCCGCGGCAGCAGCGGTAGCGGCGGGCGGCGGACGTATTCTGCTGGGCGAGGATGATGCGAGTGTCCGCGATGCCACTTCCATGCTGCTGCGGGTCGAGGGCTATCGCGTGACCGCGGTTGGATCGCTGTCGGAGGCGCTGCGGGCCGTGGCGCAGGAGGCCCCGGAGCTGCTCGTGGCCGACTACCACCTCGCGGAGGGAGAGCTCGGCACGGAAGTCATCGCCGCCCTGCGCGAGCGCGTGCGGCCCGGTCTCAAGGCCATACTCCTGACCGGCGACACCTCAACCGAGATCAAAGAGATGCGCACCGATCCCAACCTGAAGGTCCTGAGCAAGCCGGTGGACGCGGAAGAGCTGCTGCGGCTGCTGCAGGCGCTCCTCGGCAGCTCGGTTTCCTGAGGCTGCCGCGCGGGCGGTCCGCTCAGTGGCCGGCGCGGTCGGCTTCCAGGTCCATCACCATCCGCACCAGTTGCGCGAGCGAAGCGGCACCGCTCTTTTCCATGACGCGCGCCCGGTGAATCTCCACCGTACGCTGACTCACGCCCAGCTCCGCCGCCATGATCTTGTTCGGCTTGCCGCGCGTCATGAGCGTGAGCACCTCGCGCTCGCGCGGCGTGAGTGAATCGAGGCGCTCGCGGATCCTGGCGTGCTGATCGAGCGCCGCGCGGTTGCGGGCATCGCGCTCGAGGGCCCGCTGGATGCGATCGATCAGATCCTGATCGCGGAACGGCTTCTGCAGGAAGTCGAACGCACCCTGCTGCATCGCCTCCACGGCCATGGGAATGTCGCCATGGCCGGTGATGAAGATCACGGGAATGACTGCGCCGCGCAGATTGAGCTGCTGCTGCAGCTCGAGCCCGCTCATGCCGGGCATGCGCACATCGAGCACCAGGCAGCCCGGCTGACTGGGCTTGTAGGTATCGAGGAACTCGCCCGCCGAGGCGAGGGTCTGGGTCTGGAGTCCGACGGACTTCAGCAGGAAACGCAGCGAGTTGCGTACGCCCTCATCGTCGTCCACGACGAAGACCATTGGTGCCTGTTGATGCATGTCAGTCGTGGGATTGCGCCGGTACTACGATATAGAAACACGCTCCGGATGGCGTGTTGGCCCGATAGCCAACGGCACCCCCATGAGCGCGCGCTATGGTACTGCTGATGGCGAGGCCCAGCCCAGTACCGTTCTCCTTGGTGGAAAAGAACGGATCGAATACCCGTTTGACGGCATCCGGCTCCAGCCCCGGGCCGTTATCGCACACCATGAGCCGCACTCCATTGCCGTTCGACAGCGAGGTGCTGATGGCAACCCGGGGGTTCGAGATCGGCTGGGCGCTGAGCGCCTCGAGGCTGTTGCGCAGGAAATTGAGAATCACCTGCTGGATCTGTCCGCCATCCGCCGTCACTTCGGGGAGCCCGGGTGCGAGGTCGAGCGCCAGCTCGACGCCGTGCAGGCTGGCGTCGGTCTTCATCAGCTCGTGCAGCTCTTCGACCAGGGAATTCATGGCGACCGGCAGATGCTCGGCCTGGTTACTGCGGGCCAGCGCACGCAGCCGGCGAATGATGTCGGCGGCGCGGGTCGTCTGCGCGGCGATCTGGCGCAGCGCCTCACGCAGGTCGTTCGGGTCGGTACCCGGGCGCGCCAGCAGCCGCTCGCACGCGTGGGCGTAGTTGGCAATGGCGGTCAGGGGCTGATTGAGCTCGTGCGCGACGCCGGCAGCCATCTCGCCGATCGTCGCCATGCGCGAGACATTCAGCAGCCGCCCGTGCAGGGCGGCCATGGGATCATGGCCGGGGGTGCCGGCAGCAGCCGCCGCCTTCGGCGTCGGCCCTGACCCCCCGACCCCGTTACTGTTCATGTAATGCTCGGCATCTGGCTCTGAGGGGCGAGAATCCACGATCGCGCCAGCTGCGTCTGTACGTATCTTTCGCAACAGAGCAACTGCTTCACAGCGGCTGCCCGCCCGGATCCGCCCGGGCTGCCTCCGTCCACCAGCCGCCGCCGAGAGCCACGTACAGCGCCACGGTGTCCTGGTAGCGGACCGCCACCAACTGCAGGTCCGTGATCATAGCCTGGTGATACTGAGCGTCGGCGCTCAGCACGTCCAGGTAAGTGCTGAGGCCGGCCTGGTAGTTCGCCTGCACCAGATGCAGCGCCTCCTGTGCGCTCGCGAGCGCCTGGTCCTGGGCCCCGAGAGCCGCGGCGTCGTGCTCCAGCGCCCGCAGGGTATCGGCCACCTGAGCGAAAGCTCCCAGCACCACCTGGCGGTAGAGCGCGGCGGCCTGCCGGTACTGATCGAGCGCGGCCTTGCGATGGAACCAGAGCGTGCCGCCCGCAAACAGCGGCTGCGTCAGGCCGGCGCCGGCGTCCCACGCCCGGCCGCCGGCGGCGGTGAGCTGGCCGGTCGTCGTGCTGTTGGCACTGTAGCTGCCGGTGAGGGTCACGCTCGGCAGCAACGCCGCCGTTGCCACTCCGACATTGGCGCTGGCGCCGTGTGCGGTGGCCTCTGCCATCAGCACGTCGGGACGCTGGCGCACCAGCTCCGAGGGCAGGCTGATCGGGAGGTCCTCGGGCAGGGTCAGCTCCGCGAGCGCGATATCCGGCGGGCTCCACTCGGCCGGCACGCGGCCGACCAGGGCCGCGAGCAGGTGCTCGGCCTGCGAGAGCCGCTGCTCGAGTTGCGGAACGGTGGCCTCGGTGGAGGCGAGCTGGCTCTGGAGGCTGAGCACAGTGGAATAGGGGGCCGTGCCCGCGTTTACCTGCACCCGCGCGAGCTGCACCTGCTGACGCTGCAGCTCGAGCAGCTGATTGGTCGCATCGATCTCGGCGCGATAGGCGGCGCGGGCGACCACCGTGTTGACGATGTTGGATATCAGGGTCAGGTAGGTGGCCTGCTCGGTGGCACGCTGCAGCTCGACCTGCGCGTGCAGGCCTTCGATCATGCGGCGCTCGCCGCCGAACACATCGAGCGCATAGCTGACCGAAGCCGAGAGCGTGAACAGATTGAAGATGCTGGCGGAGCCGTTCGAGCCGAGCCGGAGCGGCGAGAGGCGCTGGCGCGTCGCCGCGGCGCTCGCCTCGGCCTGGGGATAGAAGATGCCGTAACCGCCGCGCAGGTTGTCTTCGCTCTGCCGCAGACTCGCCTGGGCCGCCTCCAGTCCCGGGTTGGCGCGCAGCGCCTCGCCGACCACCGCATCGAGCCGGTCGGAGCCGAACAGCTGCCACCAGTCGGCGGCGACCTTGGCGCCCGGAGTGAAGCGCTGCGTGGCGCCGTGCGCGGCCACGGTCGCGGACGGGTCGGCGCCGCCCGCATAGTGCGTGACCGCCGGCGCCTCCGGACGCTGGTAGTTCGGGCCGACGGCGCAGCCGGCGGCGAGCCCCGCCAGCAGCCAGGCGCTGCGGCGTCCGGCGCGCCCGCCGTCAGTTCTGTCTGGCGCCGACATAGACGTCGACCAGCTGTCCGGGATAGAGATTCAGGTCCTTCGGCTTCTCGAAGCGGAACACCATCGGCAGCACGCGCAGGTCCACGCGTTCCGTGCGCGCATCCGAGAGCTCGATCTTCGGCGACACGTACGGCTGAATCCTCACGAAGGTGAGCGGCAGATGGACGTTGGTGCCACGCACGAACATCTGCGCCTCGATCTTTTCCGTCGGCGGCAGCTCGTGCACCAGGATCTCGTCGATATAGGTCCGCACCTGCAGGTGGCTCTGCGGCAGGCCCATGACTATCAGCGGACCGAAGCCCTGCGTGTAGGTCTCATAGGCGCCCTGTGCCGACACGTAGCTGCCGACGCCCGAGTTCACCGCCATCACCACCCCGTCGGCGGGCGCCCGGATCGTGTACTTGGCGAGCAGCGCCGCGGAGGACTGCGACGCTTTCTGCAATGCGGTGTAGGTGCGTTCGGCGTTCTGGATGTCGTAGGTCCAGGCGCCCGCCCTGGTGAGCTCGTATTGCCGCTCGATCACCTGCAGGCTGGTGGCGGCGATCTTCTCCGCGTTGCGGGCGTTGTCGAGCGCGTCGGCGCTGATCGACTTCGGCTCGATCTCGTAGGAGCGCTCGATCTTGGCGAGCTGGTCGCGGGCGTTCTTGAGGGTCGCGCGGGCGTTCTCTACCTGCGCCAGCGACACGGCGAGCGTCTCGCGCCGCGGCTCGGCGCGCAGCTCGCGCAGCATGGCGTGCGCGGCCTCGGCCTGCGCCTGGGTCTGCTCGGCGGCGGCGCGCTGCACCGAATCGTCGATGGTGAGCAGCGCATCGCCCTTGTGCACCTGCTGGCCCTCCTGCACCAGCACGCGGGTAATGGGTCCGGCGACCTCCGGGTAGATGTTGATGTTGGCGCCGTGCGTCTGATCGCTCTCGATGATGCCGTTGGAATAGATGCCGTGGGCGTAAGGATTGGCGGCCGGCGTGAATACCGGCGGCTGCGCACTGGGCGCCTGACTGAAGAGGAAGGCGCTCACGATCGCCAGCAGCACCCCGGCAGCGGAGACGATGAAGATGATCCGGTTACGCATCGAGCTGACTCCGTTCCACCCCGCTGATGCCGCCGTCTTCCATGCGCAGGATGCGGTCGGCGAATTCGTAGATGCGCGCGTCGTGAGTGACGATGACGATGCAGCGCTGATCGGTGAGCAGCTGCCCGCGCACGAAGCTGAGGATGTTGCGGCCGGTATCGCCGTCCAGCGAGGCGGTCGGCTCGTCGAAGATGAGGATGTCCGGACGGCTGACGATGGCGCGCGCGATGGCGACGCGCTGCTGCTCGCCGCCGCTCAGCTTCACCGGCGGCAGCGGCGCCCGGTCCCTGAGCCCGACGATCTCGAGATTGCGCTCGGCTTCCTCCAGCGCCGCATGCCACTCGCGGTGCTGCAGAATGAGCGGGATGGCGACGTTCTCCGCAGTGGTCAGGCGCGGGAACAGGTGGTAGTCCTGAAAGACGAAGCCGATGCGCTTGAGGCGAAAGGCTGCCAGCTCGTCGCTCGAGAGGCTCCAGATGTCCGCGTCCTCGATCGTGACCGTGCCCGAGCTCGGGCGCAGGATTCCGGAGATCATGCTGAGCATGGTGGTCTTGCCGCTGCCCGAGGGGCCGACGACGTAGACCATTTCGCCGAAGCTCGCCTCGAAGCTCACGTCCCTCACGGCATGGGTGCGGATCGGCTCTTCGCCGAACCACTTGTTGATGCCGGTCGCCCGGATGGCGGTCTTTGCCATGCCTAGGTCCGGAAGATGTCGAACGGCTCGATCCGCAGCACCTTGCGCACGCCGACGTAGCTCGAGACGGCGGCGATGATCACCACCATCACGAACGCCATGGCGAGGTTGCCGAAGGTGATCATCGCGGCGTAGTCGGGCAGGTGCGAGCGCGCGATCCAGATGAGCGTGGCGCACAGCCCGACGCCCAGGCCGTAGCCGGTGAGCGCGACGAAGGTCGCCTGGAACAGGATCATCCCCACCAGTTCGCGACCCTTGGCGCCGATCGCCTTCAGGGCCCCGAACTTGTCGAGGTTCTCGAGAATGAAGGTGTAGAAGGTCTGCCCGGAGATCGACAGGCCGACGATGAAGCTGATCAGCGTCATCACCAGCATGTTGGTGCCGATGCCGGTCTTGTACATGTAGAAATCCGAGATCTTCTGCACGAACTCGTCGCGTGTCAGCGCCAGATAGCCCGCGGCCGTGACGCGCGCTTTGATGGCGGCGACATCCGCCGGGCTCTTCGGCTCGACCAGCAGATACGACATGGTGAAGCGCGAGTTGGGGATGTACTGCAGCGCGCGGCTGTAGGTCGTGTAGAGCGTCGGCACCCCGAACAGCGCGCTGGAAGCGACCCGGGCGGTGCCGACGATGACGCCGCGGTGGTCGTTGAGCTCGAACTCGGTGCCGATGCGCGGATTCTCCAGCTTGTAGAATTCCGCATCCTTGATGGCGATGAAGGCGTTCTCGGCGAAGATGTCCTCGATGTTGCCGCTGAGCATCTGCGGCCGGCCGAACAGGCTCGTGTCATCGAGCCCGATGACGTTGGCCGACTGATAGGTGCCATCGCGCAGCTTCAGCAGGGCGCCGCCGGAGTAGAACGGCACCGCGTACTTGACGCCCGGGATGCTGCGCACCTCGTCGAGCACGTAGTCCGGAAGCGGAATGGTGTTGGCAACCGTCTGCACCGCCGGATCCATGACCCAGACCGAGGCGCCGATGTTGATGACGGTGGAGGAAGAGCGGCTGAGGATCCCGGCGAACAGCGAGGCCATCTCGATCATGAGGAATACCGCGAAGGTGATGCCGACCAGCAGCGCCGCAAACTTGGCGCGGTCGTTGATCAGCAGCTTGTAGGCGATCAGCAGGACGCCGGGCATGCGGGCTCGCAGATCACTGTTGCAATGCGCACATGATCGCGATCAGGAGCGCCGGCGGTAATCCGCGAAACGCACAAGCGGGGGCGTGGAAACTACCTACGCCCCGCCCGCAGCGCCCCCGGCACTAGGTACAAGCGCAGATTGCGCTCGCCGCCCTTCAGTGCATGTACTGGCCGCCGTTCACCGACAGCGTCTCGCCGGTGATGTAGGCGGCGGCATCGCTCACCAGGAAGGCGATGGCGGCCGCAACCTCCTCCGGCCGGGCCAGGCGGTGCAGCGGCACGCCGGCCACGATCCGCTCGCGCACCCCGGCCGGCACCGCCTCCACCATCGCGGTGTCGGTATAGCCGGGGGCGACGGCGTTCACCGTGATGCCGTGCGCGGCACTCTCCAGGGCCAGTGCCTTGGTGAAGCCGATGATCCCGGCTTTGGTGGCGGCGTAATTGGTCTGGCCGAACTGGCCGGCGAGCCCGTTGACCGAGCTCACGTTGACGATCCGCCCGTAGCCCCGTTCGCGCATCGAGCCGATCACGGCGTGGCACATGTTGAAGCAGCCGCCGAGATTCACGTCGACGACCGCGCGCCATTGCTCGGGCGTCATCTTGTGCAGGCTCGCATCGCGGGTGATTCCGGCGTTGTTCACCAGCACGTCCACCGGGCCCAGGGTGCGCACGACTTCGGCGACGCCGCTGTGACAGGCCTCGAAGTCCGCGACGTTCCACTGGAAGGTGCGGATCTCATATTCCTCGCGCAGGCTGCGAGCCGCCGCGACGTCGCTGACGAAGGTCGCGGCCACCTGGTAGCCGGCTTTCTGCAGCGCCCGACAGGTGGCAGCGCCGATTCCCGCGACGCCACCGGTGACGAGTGCAACGCGTCCCATGGCTGCAAATTGTCCAACTCCCCGCCGGCGCACGCAGTACGCTCTTGTCCCTATGTACGGGCCGCGCGCGGCTCACTAGCCTGCGCAAGTCATTGGAGGCGTTCAGATGGCCGCCAGGATCGGGTTTCGGACGCTGGCGCTCGCGCTGCTCGCATTGCCGGCTGCAATGGCCGGGCCGGCGGCCGCAACCGACGCCCCGGATCTCCAGCACGGCGAGGCTCTCTATCTGCGTCATTGCGTTCCCTGCCACGGTCAGCGTGCCTGGGGCGACGGGCCGCGCGAGATCCCGGCACTTGCAGGGCAGCGCGAGGCCTTCCTGAGCGAGCAGCTGGCGCGCTTTGCGAGCGGTGAGCGCCCGGGTTCCGAGATGCACGGGCCGGCAATGCACGACACCCTCAGGGCCGCGGATCTCAATCGTCCGGCGGCGATCCGCGACCTTGCCGCATACCTCGCGCACGCGCCGGCGGCTGCGCAGGCCGAGCAGGGCAGGGGCCGCTCGCTTGCGTCCGGAAAGAGCGTCTATCTCAGTGCCTGTGCCGGTTGTCACGGCGAGGACGGCGCGGGCGCCGCCGGCGGAGCGGCGCCGCGCATCGCCGGGCAGCACTACCGTTATCTGCTGTCGCGGCTGCGGGAGTTCGGGCCCGCGCACCGCGGCGGTGTGCAGCCTGTCGCGCTGTCGGCCGAAGAGCAGCAGGCGCTGGCCGACTACATCTCGCGCTTGCCGTCCGGGCACTGAGCTGTTTCCGTTCTTCATGCCCGCGTCGACCGACTCCGCGCGCAGCGAGCATCCGGCCGACTCCGCCGCGGCGCCGGCGCTGCGCGTGCGCGACCTGCGCAAGAGCTATGGTGAGGTGCTGGCCGTCGACGGCGTCTCGTTCGAGGTCGCGGCCGGCGAGATCCTCGGCCTCCTGGGTCCCAACGGCGCCGGCAAGACCACCATCATCAACACCATCCTCGCGGTGCTGACACCGAGCTCCGGCTCGATCCGCATCGGCGACCTGGATGTCTCGCGCCAACGCCCGCTCGCTCTGGCGCGCACCAACTTTGCCGCCGTGTACGCCAGCCTCCCGGGTAATCTCACCGTGGCGCAGAACCTGCGCTTCTTCGGTCTCATCTACCGCGTCCGCTTCCTGCAGCGCCGGATCGAGGAACTGCTCGGGCAATTCCAGCTCGAAGCGCTGCGCGACACCAAGTGCGGCGTGCTGTCCTCGGGGGAGCTGACGCGGGTGGCGCTGGCCAAGGCGCTGCTCAACCGCCCGCGGCTGCTGCTGCTCGACGAGCCGACCGCGTCGCTCGACCCGGCGGCCGCGCGCGACATGCGCAGCGCCATCCGTGCGCTCGCCCGCGACGGCGGCTGCGGCGTCCTCTGGACCTCGCACAACATGTACGAAGTCGAGGAAGTCTGCGACCGGGTGCTGTTCCTGTCGCATGGGCGGATTCTGCTCGCCGGCGACCCGCGCGCGCTGCCGCGCGAGCACCGCGTGCGCAACCTCGAGGAGCTGTTCATCCAGCTGGCGCGCGAGCCGCTCGCGCACCCGGCGGAGCGCCTGGCATGAGAGCCGCGCCGGTCGCGGCCATACTCCTGCGCCAGTGGTATCTGCTGCGCGGCAGCCCGGTGCGCGCCTTGCCGATGTTCGCCTGGGTGGGAATCGACGTCGTCCTGTGGGGCTTCATCTCCCGTTTCCTCAACAGCGTCAGCGCCGCGGGAATCAATTTCACCGCGGTGCTCCTCGGCGCGGTGCTGCTGTGGGACCTGTGCGGGCGCGTGATGCAGGGATTGACGACCGCGTTCCTCGAGGACGTGTGGTCGCGCAACTTCCTCAACCTGTTTGCGAGCCCGCTCAGGATCTCCGAGTACGTGACCGGTCTGGTGCTCGCCAGCATCGCGACCAGCCTGGTCGGGCTTACCGTCATGCTGGGACTGGCCGTGCCGGTCTTCGGCCTGTCGTTCCTGGCCCTCGGCGCGCATCTGCTGCTGTTCCTGCTGGTGCTGTACGCCTTCGGAGTGGCCCTCGGGATCCTGGCGAGCGCGCTGGTGCTGCGGTTCGGGCCGGCGTCGGAGTGGCTGGTATGGCCGATTCCCGCGCTGCTGTCGCCGTTCTGCGCAGTGTTCTACCCGCTCGCCATTCTGCCGCACTGGATGCGCGGCGTGGCCTACGTCCTGCCGCCGTCCTACGTGTTCGAAGGAATGCGTGCCGTGCTCCAGGGCCGGCCCTTCGCGCCGCTCCCCGCCCTGTGCGCGCTGACCCTGGCGGCGCTCGAGATCGCTCTGGCCGGCTATTGCTTCGTGCGCGTCTACCGCCGTGCGGTACGCACGGGACTGCTGGCACGCTACAGCGCGGAGACCGTGAGCTGAACGGCCGCGCGGCGCGCCTATGCATAACTACGTATTTCGGGCGCCGGCCGTTGGCGCAGAGTAACGGCGAGCGGCAAGTTGGAGGCTCGATATGATTGTCAGCGAAATCTGCCGGCGTAACCCCGTGACGATTCGCGCCCAGGAGGAGCTGGACAACGCCGCCAGACTGATGCGCGAGCGGCACATCGGCTACCTGATAGTGGTCGAGCCGTATCCGCCGCACGCGGCGCCGCGGCCGATCGGCGTGCTCACCGACCGCGACATCGTGGTAGGCGTGCTCGCCAAGGGCACGGATCCGCGCCTCGTCAAGGTCGGTGACGTGATGACCCGCGAGCCGGTGCTGGTCTCCGAGGACGCATC
Organism: Steroidobacteraceae bacterium; assembly: GCA_035625955.1. Lineage (GTDB taxonomy): Bacteria > Pseudomonadota > Gammaproteobacteria > Steroidobacterales > Steroidobacteraceae > 13-2-20CM-66-19. The sequence continues at coordinate 24,819 of DASPOP010000277.1, forward strand.
GCTCAACTCCGCACTGGCCGAGATGCGCCGGATCGGTGTGCGCCGGATTCCGGTGGTGGACGTGGTCGGGCAGCTCGTCGGCGTGCTTTCGCTCGACGAGGTGCTGGATGCGGTCGCGCAGGAGCTCCTCGGCGTGATCGGCTCGATCCGGACCGAGGTGCGCACAGAAGGCGCGCGGCGGCCCTGACCGCCGCCCGCGCCGCTCTGAGGCAGTCGCGCTCGCCGGCGCCCTGAAGCGCGCTCACCATGCTGGATGAATTCCTGCAGGATGCGCGGGTCGCCTATTTCTCCATGGAGATCGCGCTGCGCAGCGAGATCCCCACCTATGCGGGCGGCCTCGGGGTGCTCGCGGGCGACTCGCTGTTTTCGGCGGCCGATCTGTCGCTGCCGCTGGTCGGGGTCACGCTCGTCAGCCGCGCCGGCTACTTTCGCCAGGAGCTCGATGCCGAGGGCCGGCAGATCGAGCACCCGGCGCTGTGGGACCCGGCGCGCTGGGCGGCGCCGCTCGATGCCAAGGTGGCAGTGTGGATCGAGGACCGGGCCATCTGGGCAGGCGCGTGGCTCTACGTGATCGAGAGCGATCTCGGCGGGCGCACGCCGGTCATCCTGCTCGATACGGATCTCGCGGAAAACGCGCCGGCGGATCGCGAGATCACCCACTACCTCTATGGCGGCGACGATCGCTACCGGCTGATGCAGGAGATGATTCTCGGGCTGGGCGGTGCGCGGATGCTGCGGGCGCTGGGTTTCGAGATCGGCGCCTACCATATGAACGAAGGACACTCGGCGCTCCTCGGGCTCGAGCTCCTGAGCCGCTTCAGCTACCCGATGAGCGAGCTGCGCGCCGGTGAATCGCGCTACGACCTGCCGCGCGTCCGTCAGCTCTGCCGCTTCACG
>DASPOP010000278.1:0-4142 GCA_035625955.1 Steroidobacteraceae bacterium
AATACGATGGCCGGCGCATCGACGTAGCGGTCCATCGTAGTGCCGGAGCAGTCGAGCATCACGTAGCCGACGGTGTTCTCGGTATTGTCCTGATCGAACCGCTGCTGCTGCGCCGAGGCCCGGCGGATTTCGTCAGGTACGCGCCCCGTTGAGGAAAGCTTGTCTATTACGCTCATTGCAAGAATCTCCAGATTCCAGGCCAATACGGATGATCTAGGCGGCGCGCTTCAGGAGTGCCACCGCTTCTTCTGCCAATACACTCGCCTCGTCGACGCGGACTACCTCGACCGCGGCCCAGCTGTCGGATGCGCCGATGCTGCCGGCGTCGCGGGCGCGGTTCGCCTGTTCGTCGATGCTGATGCCGGCCCACTCGAGGCCGCGCACGATGCGGCGGCGGATCTCGGCGCTGTTCTCGGCGATGCCGCCGCCGAAGGCGATGACGTCGACGCCGCCGAGCTCACACACGAACGCCCCGAGGTAGTGCCGTGCCCGCCGACAGAATATCTCGATCGCCAGCTGCGCACCCGCATCGCCCTGCTGCTCGCGGCGCAGCAGCTCCTGCATGTCGGCGCTGCCGCCCGAGAGAGCCTTGAGACCGCTGTCGTTGTTGAGCGCAGTGCGCATCTGCGCCGGCGACAGACCGGCGCGCTCCATGACGTGGAGCAGGGCGCCGGGATCGAAGTCGCCGGAGCGAGTCCCCATGACGAGTCCCTCGAGGGGAGTGAAGCCCATGCTGGTGGCGATGGGCCGATCGTCGAGCGTCGCGGTCACCGAGCATCCGCGGCCGAGCTGCAGGCTCACGACCCTGGCTGTCGGCTTGCCGGCGAGCACGCGGGTGCGCGCGGTGGCACACAGGTAGCGGTGCGCGGTGCCGTGAAAGCCGTAGCGGCGCACGCCGAAGTCCCGATACCAGCCGTCGGGTATCGCGTATCGCCAGGCGGCTTCCGGCAGGGCGGCGTAGTAGGCGGTGTCGAAGACGCCGATGAGCGGCAGGCGGGACCCGAGCCGTGCCTGCACGGCGGCGATCACCGCGAGCGCCGGCGGATTGTGCAGCGGCGCAAGCTCATCGAGCCTGGCGAGCGCGGCGAGCTCGGCGGCGCCGAGCCGGGTGGTCGCGCGGAACAGCTCGCCGCCGTGAACGACCCGGTGCACGGTCGCGGCAATGTCGGCGAGGAAGTTGCGCCCATGGGCGCTCTCATCCGCGAGCCACGCGAGCACGAACTCCGCCGCTGCTGCGAGCGAGCGGATAGGCGGGGGGAGCGGCGGCGCGGGAGCGGCGGTCTCGAGGGCGAAGCTGCCCGACCCGTCGGCCTTGTCGACGAAGGCGCCGGCCTTGAGGCGGCGTGCGCCTTGGCCCGCGGACCAGTCGAGCAGATCGAACTTGAGCGAGGAACTGCCGGCGTTGAAGACCAGGAGCAGCATCAGCGGTGCGCCTCGCGCTGCGCAACGCGCCGCACGAGCCAGGCGCCGAGCAGAATCGCAGCGCTCACGAGGCCGAAGGCGAGCGACACGCGCTGGTCGGGGATCACCGCCATGGCGGCGAGGATCGCCAGCATTCCGGCGATGGTGATGCGCGTGAGCCAGGGATAGCCCCACATGCGTACGCGCAACCGCTCGGGCGCCTCGCGCTCCAGGCGGCGGCGCAGGCGCAGCTCTGCCAGTGCGATCAGCACGTAGACGAAGATCGCGACCGTGCCGTAGGAGTTGACGAGAAAAGCGAAGACCCGGTCGGGCGAGAGGTAGCTCATCACGACCGTCACGTAGCCGAAGGCGGTGCTGGAGAGAATGGCGACCACCGGCACGCCGCGCTTGTCGAGCCTCGAGGCGGCCGCGGGCGCATCGCCTCGCCCGGCGAGCGCCATCAGCATGCGCGAGGAGGCGAACAGACCCGAGTTCAGCGCCGAGAGCACCGCCGTGAGGATCACCAGGCTCATCACCGTGGCGGCAGCCGGTATGCGCAGCACCTCCATGACGCTCACGTAGGGGCGCGACATGCGCAGCGTGTCGTTCCAGGGCACGAGGGCGACGACCAGGAAGATCGAGCCGATGTAGAAGACCAGCACGCGCCAGATCACCGACTGCGTGGTTTCCGCGATCGCCTTCTCCGGCTCGGCCGACTCGGCCGCCGCGATCGTGACGATCTCGGCGCCGAAGTAGAAGCCGGTCGCGGCCACGGCTCCCGTGAGCACGGGCACGATGCCGTTCGGCATGAAGCCGCCGTCGGCGGTGAGGTGCGGCAAGCCGGCGTGCGCTCCGGGCCAGCCGCCGAAGACGAACAGCGCGCCGGCGACGAGGAATACCACGATGGCTGCGACCTTGATCGAGGCGAACCAGAACTCCGCCTCACCGTAGGAGCGCACCGAGAGCAGGTTGACGATGGTGAAGAGCGTCATGAGGGCGAGGGTGTACTCCCAGGGCGCCAGCTGCGGCCACCAGCTGCCGAGGATTTTGGCTCCCGCCACTGCCTCGAGCGCGACGACGATCACCCAGAAGTACCAGTACATCCAGCCCGTCAGGAATCCCGCGAGCTCCCCGAGCGCCAGGCGGTTGTACTCGTAGAAACCGCCGACCGCGGGGTAGGCGACCGCCATTTCCCCGAGCATGCGCATCACCAGCACGACGAGCGTGCCGGTGAGGGCGAAGGAGATGACCGCCGCGGGACCGGCCGAGCCGATGACGACGCCGCTGCCGACGAAGAGTCCGGCGCCGATCACTCCGCCGAGCGCGATCATCTGCATGTGCCGGCGCTGCAGCGAGCGACGCAGGCCGCTCGCGGCGAGATCCGGCGGCGCCGCGCTCGCGCTCATCGGGGTAGTGCTCACACGAACTTCTGATACTTGGCGAGGTGCCGCACGGGCCTGGAGAGCGCGTCGCGGCGGAACGGATCGCCGAGCTCCTGGGTGACCATCATCTCGAGCACCGTGGTGCGCCCTTCGGCCTGGGCCGCAGCGGCAGCGCGCAGCGCCGGCTCGATGTCGGTGAGCCGCTCGACGGTGATGCCTTCGCAGCCGAAGGCCTGCGCCACTTTCGCCCAGCTCGGATTCTCCAGGTTCACGCCCTGGTAGCGGCGCGAATAGAAGTCGACGTGGTTTTTCTTCTCGGCGCCCCACTGGCTATTGTTGAAGACGATCGGCGTCACGCCGATCTTCTCGCGCGCGCAGGTCAGGAGCTCGTTGAAGCTGATGCCCCAGGCGCCATCGCCGACGTAGGCGAACGCGGGACGCGCGGGCGCGGCGATCTTGGCGCCGCAGACGACCGGAAACGCGTAGCCGCAGTTGCCGAAGCTCATCGCGGCGAACATCGAGCGCGGCTGGTCGAAGCGCAGGTAGGAGTTGGCCACCGAGCAGATGTTGCCGATGTCGGTGGAAACCATGGAGCCGGCCGGCAGCGCGCGCTCGAGTGCGCGCAGCATCTGCCGCGGGTGCATGTATTTCGAGCTGGCCGACACCTCGAGCGAGTAAGGATCACGCTCGTGGGTCCAGCCAGTGAGCTCCGCTTCCCAGTCGGACTTCTCCGCCGCGATGCGCGCCAGCCGCTCGGCGCGCGTGGCGGCGCCGGCGAGCCTGCGGGTCTTGAGGCGTACGAGGAGTGCGGCGGCCGCGGCGCGCGCGTCGCCATGAATACCGACGGAGATCGGCTTGACGAGCCCGAGCATGCGCGGGTCGGCGTCGATCTGGATGATCTTCGCCTGGCGGGGCCAATAGTCGAGGCCGTACTGCGCGAGCGTGCCGAAGGGACCGAGGCGCGTGCCGAGCGCCAGCACCACGTCGGCGCGTGCAATGAGCTTCATGGCGGCCTTCGAGCCCTGGTAGCCGAGCGGGCCGGTGGCGAGCGCGTGGGAGGCGGGGAAGGCGTCGTTGTGCAGGTAGCTCGAGCACACCGCCGCGCCGAGGACGTCGGCCAGCTGCGTGGCCTCCATGGTGGCGCCGGCGGTGATCACGCCGCCGCCGGCGACGATGACCGGGAAGCTCGCCCCGGCGAGCAGGTCCGCGGCGGCATCGAGCGCAGCTGCATCGCCGGCACCGTGTGCGATGCGCATCGGCGCGGGGATCGCGGTCTCGAACTCGCCGTAGAAATAATCGCGCGGGATGTTGAGCTGCGTCGGACCCATCTCGAGCATGGCGCGGTCGAAGCAGCGCGCG
>DASPOP010000279.1:0-3576 GCA_035625955.1 Steroidobacteraceae bacterium
GGATCCAGCCGACGAGTCCCACCTGATAGCGGCCGCGCAGCCGCCGCGCCCATTGCTCGATCGTGAGCGCCGGCTCGCCCGGGACAGTCGGCGTCGGCTGCGGTTGCTTGTCGGACTTGAGGTTGAGAAGGAGCAGCGTCCCTTCGGAGAGGAGCGAGTTCCCGCGCACGGCGCGCAGATCGTTCAGGAGCGGCAACAGCACGAGCGCGAGATCGCGGCCGCCGGCGAGCACGCGCTCGAGATAACTCGGCAGCTGCATCATGGCGCGCATCAGTGCATCGAGGCTCTCCGCCTGGCCCTTGCGCTCGCTATGGGTCTGGATGAGGTAGTGCGCGACGTGCTCCATCTCCTCGGCGAGGAGCGCGGCGCCGTAGATCTCGAGCACCCGCAGTACGCCCTGCACCTGGTGCAGGTCCTGCGTGCAGCGCTCGAGCAATTGCTCGTTGTCGGGCTGCTCGACGTAAGTCTCGAGCGCCGCGCGGGCGCCCGTGAGCGTCGCGTTGATCTCACGACCGACGAGCTCGAATGTCTGGGAGGCGATCTCAGGCATGTTGCGACTCTCGCACCCCTCAGGAACCGCCGAGCGCCGAGATCTGCCGCACCTTGGCGGTGCTGAGCGGCGTGTCCTCGAGCCGCTTCACGAGCCCGCTCGAGCCCGCGCGCTCGGGCGCGGGGCTGCCGGGGAGCCTGAATCCCGAGGCCGAGCGGCGCAGCCCCGCGGAAAGCTCGGCGAGCTTCGCGATCGCAATCGAGGTCGCCTGGGTCGACTCCGCCGTCTGCGCGCTGATGTCCTTGAGAACCCCCATGTTGCGGGCGATCGTTTGCGCCGCCGAGGTCTGCTGGCGCGCGCTCGCAAAGATGTTCTGCACGAGGCTTGCGATCTGATTCGACACCTGTTCGATCTCTTCGAGCGCCGCCCCGGCATTCTCCGCGAGCAGTGCCCCGCCGACCACATCGGTCGTGCTGCGCTCCATCGACACCACCGCCTCATTGGTGTCGGTCTGGATCGTGCGCACCAGCACCTCGATCTGCTTGGTGGCGGTCGCGGCGCGCTCGGCGAGGCGCTGCACCTCATCGGCGACGACGGCGAACCCGCGTCCCGCCTCCCCCGCCATGGAGGACTGGATCGAGGCGTTGAGTGCGAGGATGTTGGTCTGTTCGGCGATGTCGTTGATGAGCTCGACGATGTTGCCGATCTCCTGCGAGCTCTCGCCGAGGCGCTTGATGCGCTTCGAGGTCTCCTGGATGGTCTCGCGGATCGCATTCATGCCGTCGATCGTGCGCCGCACGGCATCCCCGCCCTTGTGCGCCACCTCTACCGAGTGGCGCGCGACGTCCGCGGCGCGCTCGGCGTTGCCCGACACTTCCTCGACCGAGGAGGCCATGCTGGCCGCGTTCTCGGTCGCGGAGGCGATCTGCTTCGACTGCGCGCCGCTCGCCTTCGCGAGGTGCTGCGAGAGCGCCTGCGTCTGGCGGGTGGCGGAGTCGAGTTGGATCGCAGAGCCGTTGATGGTGGTGACGAGGCCGCGCAGCGCCTCCACCGCGTAGTTGATCGAGTCGGCGATCGCGCCGGTGATGTCTTCGGTGACGGTCGCCTGCACGGTGAGATCGCCATCGGCGAGACTCGAGAGCTCATCGAGGAGTCGCAGGATCGCCTGCTGATTGCGATCGCTCTCCTTGCGCTGCTCGTCGGCGGAGCGGCGCTGCCGGTCGGCCGTGCGCCGCAGGCGCAACGCGATCGTGAGAGCCGCGAGCAGGAATACGATGCCCGCCCCAAGAAGGATGAGCGGCAGCCACGCCATGAGGCCCGCCTCGGCCGCGGAGCCTGGGGCGCGCGCGGCGAGTGCGCGGGCATCCGCCGGAATCGCCCGCGCCGCGCTCTGCGCGGCGGGCAGGGCCGGTACCGCCGCCAGCGTGCGCTTCACCGCGGCACTCAGCTCCGCATGGAGGGAGTTGAGCGTCTTGAGATGCCCCTCGGCGTCAGAACCACTCACGCGCGGCAGACCGAGGAAGCTATTCCCCCCGGCGAACCCCGCGAGCACCTGCCCGAGGGAGTCGTTGTCCTCGCCGATGCGCGCGGCGCTCTTGAGCGGATCGGCCGTGCCCTGCACGAGGGCCGACATCGCGAGTGCGAGCTGCTCGGCACGCGATTGGAAGCGCTCGAGCGTGCCTGCGGCTGCGCCCTGGGGCGGCAGGGCCGCCTCCAGTGCCTCGGCTTCGGTCACGAGTTTGGGAACGAGGCTCTGCGTGTCGCGTCCGGCGTTGCCGATGTCGGTGAGTTGGTTGCGCGCGCTGAGCACTGCGGAGGCGTTGTTCATGAGGCGGGTGAAGCGGCCATCGCCCGCAAACGCCTCGGGCGCGCGCGCCGCGGCGTCATCGAGCTGCTTCTGGCTCTGCTGCAAGCGGGCGAGCGCATGAGGATCGCCCTGCGCGGCGCTCGGGGCATCGACGGCGAGCCCGAGGAGCGCGTCCGCAGGTGCCGTCCGTGCCGCACCGCCCACGCGCGTCTGCGCGAGATAGGAGACGACCGCACTGCCGATCAAAAGCGGCGCCGCCAGCACGAGGAGCGCCGCGAGGGCGGCGGGGACGCGCCCGAGGCCTGCCGCATCGCTCATGCCGCGGCCTCGGCGAACACGGGGCTCTCGAGGATCGCACGCAGCGAGAGCACCGGCCACAGCTCGTTCGCGCGGCGGAAAGCGCCCGCCAGATAGCGCTCCGAGCGCGCCACCGTCGGCGGCGCATCGCCCGAGAACTCGGCCTCGGCAAAGCGGCGAAAGCCGAGCACCTCATCGACGAGCAGCCCGGCGGGAATCTCGCGGTGATTGGCGACGATGATGCGAGTGTTGCGGGTAATCGGCGTCACTCCACTGCCGAGGAAGTGCCGCAAGTCGATGATCGGCAGGAGCTGGCCGCGCACGTTGGCGAGGCCCTTGATCCAATTCTTGGCGCCCGGAACCCGCGTGGTGCTCGGTGGCACGCCGAGCACCTCGCGCGTTTCCTCGCGCGCGATGAGATACAGATCCCCCGCCATGCGCAGCGCCACACCCACCCACTCGCGTCCCGCGGCCGCTTCCTGACTGACGTGCGCGGAGACCGCGCGGCCACGCCGCTCGAGCTCCGCGAGCAGCTCGAACGGCCGATCCCGCAGTGACTTGAGGTCGATTTCCGCCGCGCTGGACGAGTCGCTCATTGTTTTCGATGCGCCTCTATCAAGAGCATGCGCGCGGTGTCCGTCACGCCGATAGTGTCGCCTGCGCCTTGGCGACCAGCTGATCCGGAGAGACCGGCTTCACCATGTAGTCGACCGCTCCCTGACGCAAGCCCCAGATGCGATCCGTCTCCTGACCCTTGGACGTCACCATGATGATCGGAATCGCACTCGTACGCGGGTCGTTCGCGAGAGCGCGCGTCGCCTGATAACCATTCATCCCCGGCATGACGATGTCCATGAAGATCAGATCGGGATTCATCTCGCGCGCGAGCCGCACGCCCTCGGCCCCATCCGCGGCCGCCGCGGTCTTGAAACCGTGCTTCTCGAGCGCCTTCTTCATCACGTGCAGCTCGGTCGGGGAATCG
>DASPOP010000280.1:0-5206 GCA_035625955.1 Steroidobacteraceae bacterium
CGCTGCAGGAGTGCACGCTGTGCCGTCGGGATGCGGGTCTGGGCGAGGAGGCCGAAGCCCGTGTTGATGCCGTAGGCGGGGGCATCCGCAGCGGCGAGCCGCGCGGTCGTAGTGTGCGCCGCGGCGACCGCGCCGAGGCTGCCTGCGTCGATCGCGACGCTGAGCGGATGCTCGTACACCCGGCGCAGCTCCGCGAGCTTCAACGGGCGCGCGCCCAGTTTCAGGGGGTCGTGTTCGGCCATCTGAGAACCTCGGCCGCGCGGACCACGGTCCGGCGCGGGTTGAAACCAATCCAGTAGCTCAGCTCCTCCACCGAGCGCACGTTCCACACCACGAAATCGGCGGCCTTGCCGGGGCTCAAGCTGCCACGCTCGGCCTCGAGCCCGAGTGCACGCGCCGCGTGGCGCGTGACGCCGAGCAGCGCCTCCTCCGCGGTGAGCCCGAAGAGGCGCGTGCCCATGCTCATCGCCAAGAGGAGCGAGGCGCCCGGCGCCGAGCCCGGGTTGCAGTCGCTCGCGAGCGCCATGGCCGCCGCGTGCGCGCGCAGTGCTGCGACCGGCGGCTTGCGTCCTTCCGCGAGACAATAGAAGGCCACGGGCAACAGCACCGCGACGGTCCCGGAGCGGGCGAGCGCCGCCGCCTCGGGCTCAGCCGCATATTCGAGGTGATCGCAGGAGAGCGCGCCCCGGGAGGCCGCCATGAGGGTGCCGCCGAGGTTGGTGAGCTGCTCGGCGTGCATCTTGACGGGCAGGCCGAGGGCGCGGGCCGCCTCGAACAGGCGCTCGGCCTGCGCCACGCTGAAGGCGAACGACTCGCAGAAGACGTCGACCGCATCGACCAGGCCCTGCGAGGCGAGCTCCGGCAGCCAGTGGTGCGCGATGGTGTCGATGTAGGCATCCGCACGGCCCTGGTATTCGGGCGGCAGCGTGTGCGCGGCGAGCAGCGTCGTGCGCACCGTGACCGGAAAGGCGCGCCCGAGGTGGCGCGCGACGCGCAGCATCTTCGCCTCATCCGCGAGCGTGAGTCCGTAGCCCGACTTCACCTCGAGGGCCGTCACGCCCTCGCTCGCGAGCGCCGCGAGGCGCGGCGCGCTCTCGTCGATCAGCTGCTGCTCGCTCGCGCCGCGCACCGCCCGCATGGTGGAGAGAATGCCGCCGCCGGCACGGGCGATCTCCTCATAGCTCTTGCCGCGCAGCCGCTCGGCGTACTCGCCGGCGCGGTTGCCGGCGAACACCAGATGCGTGTGGCAGTCGATGAGTCCGGGTGTCACCCAGGCGCCGCCGAGATCGTGCTCTTCCGGCGCCGCGCCCGCCGCCGCGGAGGCGATCAGCGAGGCCGGCAGGGCCGACTCCCCGCCGACCCATTCGATGCGGCTGCCGCGCGTCACGAGCGCGCCGCGCCCGATGACGCCGAGCGCGGCATCGCAGGTCGCGAGCTGCGCGTTGCGCCAGAGCTTGACGGTTTGGGGCACGGAGACTTCAGCGCGCGGGCGGCAGGAACGGCAGATTGAGCCCGCGCTCGCGTGCGCAGGCGATCGCCTCCTCGTAGCCGGCGTCGGCGTGGCGCATGACGCCGGTGGCCGGATCGTTCCACAGCACGCGCTCGATGCGCCGCGCCGCCGCCTGCGTGCCGTCGCAGACGATCACCACCCCGGCGTGCTGCGAGTAGCCCATGCCGACGCCGCCGCCGTGATGGATCGACACCCAGGTTGCACCTGAGGCGGTATTGAGGAGCGCATTCAGCAGCGGCCAGTCGGCCACCGCATCCGAGCCGTCGCGCATCGCCTCGGTCTCGCGGTTGGGGCTCGCGACCGAGCCCGAGTCGAGGTGGTCGCGTCCGATGACGATCGGCGCCTTGAGCTCCCCGCGCGCCACCATCTCGTTGAAGGCGAGCCCGAGGCGATGCCGGTCGCCGAGTCCCACCCAGCAGATGCGCGCCGGCAGTCCCTGGAACTGGATACGCTCGCGCGCCATGTCGAGCCAGTGATGCAGGTGACGGTCCTCGGGCAGGAGCTCGCGCACCTTGCTGTCGGTGCGGTAGATGTCTTGCGGGTCTCCGGAGAGCGCCGCCCAGCGGAACGGGCCCATGCCGCGGCAGAAGAGCGGCCGGATGTACGCCGGGACGAAGCCGGGGAAGGCGAATGCGTCCTGCAGCCCCTCGTCGAACGCCACCTGGCGGATGTTGTTGCCGTAGTCGAAGACCGGGATGCCCTGCTTCTGAAAGGCGAGCATCGCTTCTACGTGGCGCCGCATGGAGGGGCGCGACTCGCGTGCCACCTGCTCCGGGTCCGAGGCGCGCAGGCGGTCCCACTTCTCGACCGTCCACTGGTAAGGGAGGTAGCCGTTCACCGGGTCGTGGGCCGAGGTCTGGTCGGTGACCGCGTCCGGCCGCACACCGCGGCGCAGGAGCTCCGGCAGCAGCTCGCAGGCGTTGCCGAGCAGCCCCACCGACAGCGGCTTGCCGCCGCGGCGTGCGCGCTCGAGGAGCTCGAGCGCCTCCTCGAGATTCGCCGCCTGAGTGTCGAGGTAGCGCGTCTCGAGACGCTTGGCGATGCGCTCCGGGCGGCACTCGATCGCGAGCATCGAGGCGCCGGCCATGGTGGCGGCGAGCGGCTGCGCGCCCCCCATGCCGCCTAAACCCGCGGTGAGGATCCATTTGCCCTGGAGATTGCCGCCGAAGTGCCGCCGGCCCATCTCGACGAAGGTCTCGTAGGTGCCCTGGACGATCCCCTGGCTGCCGATGTAGATCCACGAGCCCGCGGTCATCTGGCCGAACATCATCAGGCCCTTCCTGTCGAGGGCGTTGAAATGCTCCCAGTCGGCCCAATGTGCCACGAGGTTGGAGTTGGCGATCAGCACCCGCGGCGCATCGGCGTGCGTGCGGAATACGCCCACGGGCTTGCCCGACTGGATGAGGAGCGTCTCATCGTCGCTCAGGCGCCGCAGCGCCGCGACGATCTGATCGAAGCACTGCCAGTTGCGTGCCGCCTTGCCGATGCCGCCGTATACGACCAGCTCCCCGGGGCGCTCGGCGACCTCGGGATCGAGGTTGTTGAGGAGCATGCGCAGCGGCGCCTCGGTGAGCCAGCTGCGGCAGGTCAGGTGGGTGCCGCGCGGGGCGCGCAGCGCGGGTCGGGTGGTGTGGTCGTTCATGGCGTCATTTCCCTCGGGCGATGCTCTTGAAGGGAGCCCCCGGCGCAACCATTGATGATAAACGAGTGTTCCCCCGGCCGGCGGGTTCGGGTAGAATGCGCGCCCCCGCGGAGGCAGCGTGCGTGCTGCGGGGACGGGTGGCTGGTGGCGCGGGTTCGGACAGGTCCGAGCGGCGGCACCCCCGAGAGAAGCTGAACGGAAAGCCCCCGAGCGGGGCTTTTTTATTGGCTGGCGTGCCTTCCGGGGCGCGCGGATTTGGTGGATGGGCCTTGGGGCCCATTTTTGTTTTGCGAGGGTGCATGGCGACGGCGTCCACCTTGCGGGAGCGGTTGATCGGGCTCGTCGAGCCGCTCGTCGGGCGGCTCGGCTACGAGCTGGTCGAGCTCGAGTACGGCGCGGGGCGCGGGCACGGGATCGTGCGCGTGTTCATCGACGCCGCCGCCGGCGTGGGAGTCGACGACTGCGAGCGGGTGAGCCGCGAGATCTCCGCGCTCCTCGACGTCGAGGACCCGATTCCGGTCGCCTACACGCTCGAGGTGTCGTCGCCGGGGTTCGACCGCGTGCTGCGCACGCGCGAGCACTTCGGCCGCTTCGTCGGCTCGCGCGTGTTCGTCGAGCTGAAGGAGCCGCGCGACGGGCGCCGCCGCTACACGGGGGAGCTGCTCGCGGTCGATGACGACGGGATCGCGCTCGCCGTGGACCGGGAGCGGGTGGCGGTGGCATTCGCCGAGATTGGCAAGGCGCGGCTCGCCTCCTAGGGGCAGCGGCGCCGCTGGAAGTTTTCGCGAGGTACAGACGGGTGAACAAGGAAATTCTGATGGTGGTCGATGCCGTCTCCAACGAGAAAGGCGTCGACAAGGAAGTGATCTTCGAGGCGCTCGAGGCCGCGCTCGCGTCCGCGACCCGCAAGAAGCACGGCGAGGAATGGGACGCGCGCGTCGCCATCGACCGCAAGAGCGGCGACTACGAGACCTTCCGCCGCTGGAAGGTGTTCGCCGACGACTCGAAGGAGCTCGAGGTGCCCGAGCGCGAGCTGCGTCTCGAGGACGCGGTCGACGTCGATGCCAACGCCCAGGTGGGCGGCTTCGTCGAGCAGCCGATGGAGTCGGTGGGCTTCGGGCGCATCGCCGCACAGCAGGCCAAGCAGGTGATCGTGCAGAAGGTGCGCGAGGCCGAGCGCGCCCAGGTGGTGGAAGCCTATCGCGACCGCGTCGGCACACTGGTGAGCGGCGTGGTGAAGCGCGTCGACCGCAACGGCATCTACGTCGACTTAGGTTCCAACGCCGAGGGCTTCGTGCCGCGCACCGACATGATTCCGCGCGAGCAGGCCAAACCCCAGGACCGCATCAAGGCGTTCCTGAAGGAGGTGCGTTCGGAGCCGCGCGGCCCGCAGCTGTTCCTCACCCGCACCGCCCCCGAGTTCCTGATCGAGCTCTTCAAGCTCGAGGTGCCGGAAGTCGGCCAGGGCCTGATCAATATCCTCGGCGCCGCGCGCGATCCGGGCGTGCGCGCCAAGATCGCGGTGAAGAGCAACGACCCGCGCATCGATCCGGTGGGCGCCTGCGTCGGCATGCGCGGCTCGCGCGTGCAGGCGGTCTCCAACGAGATCGCCGGCGAGCGCGTCGACATCATTCCGCACGACGACAATCCGGCGCAGTTCGTCATCAACGCGATGTCGCCCGCCGAGGTGATGTCGATCGTGGTCGACGAGGACGCGCACAGCATGGACATCGCGGTCTCCGAGGAGAAGCTCTCGCAGGCTATCGGGCGCGGCGGCCAGAACATCCGCCTCGCGAGCCAGCTCACCGGCTGGGACCTGAACGTCATGACCGAGTCCGACGCCGAGGCCAAGAGCGAGACCGAGGCCAAGGAGCTGGTCGCCAATTTCATGAAGCAGCTCGACGTCGACGAGGACGTCGCCACGATCCTCGCGCAGGAGGGCTTCTCCACCATCGAGGAGATCGCCTACGTGCCGCAGGCGGAGCTGGCGGCGATCGAGGAGTTCGACGAGGACATCGTCAAGGAGCTGCGCAACCGGGCGCGCGACGTGCTGC
>DASPOP010000281.1:0-12885 GCA_035625955.1 Steroidobacteraceae bacterium
AGTCCCGTGAGCCGCTCGAGCATCCAGCGCGTGTAGCGCAGCGCTTCGCGGCGGTTGCCGCGCACGTACAGCCCGAGGTGCTCGCAGCGCTCGATCAGCATGCGCAGAACCTGCTCGACACTGTAGCGCTCGGTCCTGAGCGCGCGCGCCACCACCGCCGTGAGATGCCGCGCGTCGGTACGCAGCAGCGTCGCGGCGCGTGGCGTGCCGCGGCGGGCACGCTCATGGCTGAAGGCGCGCTGCAGCAGCTCGTCGGCGAGTCCCCGGCGGATCATGCGGTTGTGCCTGAGCTTGCGGCGGTAATGCTGCGCCAGCGTGCTGGTGTTCAGGTCGAGCGGCTCGATGCGGGTGCGGTTGCGCACCGGCGGACGCCGGCCGCGCACGCCCGCGATGAGCTCCTCGACCGCCTTCAGCTTGTGCAGCGCCGGCCAGCCGGCGTAGCTCCTGCGCCAGCCCGACTTCGGTGTGAGCCACACCGCAAAGGTTTCGGCGAAATCCTCGGTGGGATGGGCCTGTGCGTACCACTCGCCGAGATGATGCACGTAGCGCCGGCTGCCGGCACGCGCCCGGTAGCGCGCCGGATAGGGGACCGAGGCGTGCCCGAACACCTCGCGCCAGCGCCTGCGCCGGCGCAGGCGATAGGCGTTGTCGAGCGCATGCCCGGCTTCATGGCGAAGGATGCGCATCAGCAGGCGGGAATTTCCGCCCTCGGCCTCGTGCATCAGCCGCCGCTCGAGCCGTTCGAGCCGCGGGTGCGCGAGGTAGAAGGGCATTGCGATCCCCGGCACCCCGTCCGGCGAGAACCACTCCTCGGAGAGCCACACGTGCGGGCGGACCTTGAGCCCGCGCTGCTCCAGATCCGAATACAGCTGCCGCACGTGGGCGGCGAGCGGCGAGCGCCTGATCGACAGCTTCAGATCGCAGAAGCGCAGCTTCAGCAGCTCTTCGTCGCCGAGGCGCGCCCACGGGTACAGCCGCGCGCGCGTCGCGGGGCGGCGGCCGGGACTCGAGCGCACGGCAGATGAGCGGCGGCCGGCGGCGCGTGTCGGGGACATACGGGCGAGCGCGAATTTTCTGGGAGCGGACGGCGAGGCGCAGCTTAGCCGAAGCGCGCGGGCGATGTCTTCAGCCCTCACGCGCTGCAAAGAGCTAGCCGCCCAGCTCGACGAGCGCGTGGGCGAGGAGCCGATCGGCGAAGCCCTCGATCAACTGCTGCTTCATCAGACTGTTGCGCCACAAAGCGGGGATGGAGCTTGCAGTGTAGTGGGCGCCGGCAAGCGCGCCGGCGACCGAGGCGATCACGTCCGAGTTGCCGCCGAGATTGGCCGCGGCGAGCACTGCATCGCGGAAATTACCGGTGCGCTCGAAGGTATCGAGCACGGCGCCGAGCGCCTGGGGTGCGGTCGCGCCGGCTTCGGCGGAAGGAAAGCCGCCGGCCGGCGCCGCCCCGGCGAGGGCTGCCACGATTGCCTCTCTGGGCCGGCCGGCAAGCGCCGCATGCAGTGCCCGGGCAAGGGAGCGGCAGGCGTCGAGCACCGCCGGCACCTGGCAGGTGGGGCGCGCGGCTTGCGCGGCCCGCTCCTCCGCCGCCTCCCGCTCGGCGAAGAAATACATGACGACCGGAGTCACCCGCGACAGTGGCTCGGGATCGAGCGCAGCCGGATCGTGTGATCCCGAGAACATCTGCCGCCGCCACTGCGCCGCCGCAAGAGCGCGCGCGGTACTGGCCGTGATGCCGACGCACTGGCCGGTCGCCGAGAGATACCCTTGGCTCTGCCATCGCATGTAGCGCCCGACCTGGTCGCGCGCGTCGAAGCCAGCCCGCTCGAGGAGGCTCTCCGCCAGACACAGCGCCATAGCGGTGTCATCGCTCCAGCCCCCGCGCGGCAGATCGAAGGGCCCTCCGCCCAGCAGATCCCCCACCGGAGCGAAGCGCCCCGGGCGTTTGAACTGGGTCGCAGCAGCGACCGCATCTCCCACGGCGAGGCCGACCAGCGCGCCGATGAAGCGCTCGCGCAGGCCGCGTGCGACTGCGAGCGTCGACGGCTCGAGCAATGGGTCGCCCTCCGCCCCCGCAGGCATTGTCCACCCGCGCACGTACTCGACCTGGGCGTCGGTCTCGGGGATTGACGGCCACAGCTGCGAGCGCGCGCTCTGCTGCCAGAGGCGGTTGAGCTCGGTGAGGGCCCCCTCCCCGCCGAGGCCCTGCTCCGCCAGAAAGCACCCGGCCACCATGCCGGTGCGCCCGATCCCCGCCCGGCAGTGCAGGTACACGGGGCGCGGCGAGTCGAGCGCCTGGCGCAGCGACTCGAGTATCGCGGCCATGTGACTGCGTTCCTCGGGCAGGCCGTGGTCGCGAATGGGCTTGCGGAGGTAGCCGACGCCCGCAGGCAGCTCGGCCTCATAGGAGGCGAGCTCGCCGGGCTGCGTCAGATCGATGAAGGCGGCAATTCCGGCCTCCGCGAGCTGCTTCAGCCGCTCGCGCGTCGCCTCGGGGCTGACACCACCGGGATACTCGCCGGCGAGCAGCTTCCCCGGCACTACCCAGTAACAGTTGGCGAGTGGCAGCGGCTGCAGCACGCGCCCAGCTCAGCCGTGCCCGGTGCCGGATGCGAGTGCGCCCGAGAAGCTCTGCGCTTCGAGCCGCCGCTCCTCGCGCTCGCTCATGGGCGCCACGCGCCGTGAGTCGAGGCCGGCGAAATCGAACCGGCGCGGATCGGCAAGGTGCTCGAGCTCGACGTTGCGCAGCGCGCGGAAGATCGTCTCGGTGCGTCCCGGGAACTCACGCTCCCACCCGGCGAGCATCTTCTTCACGGCGAGCCGCTGCAGGTTCTCCTGCGAGCCGCAGAGTTTGCAGGGAATGAGCGGAAACGCGCGGCCGCGCGCGAAGCGGGCGATGTCGCGCTCGGCGACATAGGCAAGCGGGCGGATGACGACGTGGCGCCCGTCGTCCGAGAGCAGCTTGGGCGCCATGGCCTTCAGCCGCCCGCCGAAGAAGAGATTCAGAAACAGCGTCTCGACGATGTCGTCGCGGTGGTGGCCGAGCGCGATCTTGCTGATGCCGTGCTCGGAAGCGAAGCGGTACAGCGCCCCGCGCCGCAGCCGCGAGCACAGCCCGCACAGCGTGCGGCCCGCGGGCACGACGCGCCTCACCACGCTGTAGGTGTCCTGCTCGATGATGTGGTACGGAACCCCCACAGTCTCGAGATAGCGCGGCAGGACCTCGGCCGGAAAACCGGGCTGCTTCTGGTCGAGATTGACGGCCAGCAGGTCGAAGTGCACCGGCGCACTGCGCTTCAGGGAGAGCAGCAGGTCGAGCAGCGTGTAGGAATCCTTGCCGCCCGAGAGGCACACCATGACCCGGTCGCCCGGGGCGATCATGCGGAAGTCGGCGATCGCCTTGCCGACCGAGCCGCGCAGGCGGGCCGCCAGACGCTCGAGGGTGCGGGAGGGCTTTGCGTCGGCGCGCTTCACGTCGGGGTCAAGGCGTTCGGGATGATCCTGCAGCCAGTCGCGCCGCAAGCGGCGTGTCGCTTCAGGCCGCCGCTACGCTCGTGGCGCTCTCCAGATACTTTGCCTCGACGTAGCGGATGAAGGAAGTGGCCGAGAGCGGCTTGCCGGTGGCGCTCTTGAGGAGCTCCTGCACCGGCACCTTGGCGCCGAGGCCGTGTACCTGCGTGCGCAGCCAGCCGAAGAGTCCGCCGAACTCGCCACGCGCGAGCTGCTCATCGAGCGTGCTCACTTCCGCCCGCAGGCTCTCGTAGAGCTGCGCCGCGATCACGGCGCCGAGCGCGTACGAGGGGAAGTACCCGAAGGACCCGACGGCCCAGTGAATGTCCTGCAGACACCCCTCCAGGTCGTTCGCCGGCCGGATCCCGAGGCGGCTCTCCATACCGGCATTCCATGCCTCGGCGAGGTCCCGCACCGCGAGCTCTCCGGACAGCAGCTGTTTCTCGAGCTCATAGCGCAGCATGATGTGCAGCGGGTAGGTGAGCTCGTCCGCGTCCACGCGGATGACGCCGCGCTGCACGCGGGTCAGGTGGGTGTAGAGGTTCTCGACGTCCCACTCGGGACCGCTCACCCCGAAATGCTTCGCGATCAGAGGCTGGACGTAGCGCACGAACGGGCGGCTGCGGCACACCATCATCTCGATGAGCAGCGACTGGCTCTCTTCCAGCGCCATGCCCCGGTCGCGCCCGACCGGCTGGTCACGCCAGTCCTGCGGCAGCCCGAGGTCGTACATCGCATGCCCGGTCTCGTGCAGCGCTCCGAGCAGGCCCGAGAACACATCCTCGGGAACGAAGCGCGTGGTCACGCGGATGTCGCCGGGGACACCCTCGGTGAAGGGTTGCTCGCTCTCATCGAGCCGGCCGCGGTCGAAGGGGAAGCCCACCGCCTTCATCACCTCGACGGTGAGCGAGCGCTGCTTGCCGCCGGGGAATTTGCCCGCGAGCGGCACCAGGGTGCGGCTCTCCTGCAGCGCGATCGCCTCGCGGATCAGCGAGGGGAGCCGGCGCGAGAGCGCTTTGAACATGGCGTCGATGTCCGCCGTCGTGATGCCGGGGCTGAATGCGTCGACCAGCGCGTCGTAGGGCGCGAGGTTCAGCGCCTGTCCGAGCAGTGCCGCCTTGTCGCGCACCAGGTGCACTACCTCCTCGAGGTGAGGCGCGAAGAACTCGAACTTGCCCTGGGCGCGCGCCTCGAGCCAGCGGGACTCGGCGCGCGCAGCGGCTTTCGCGAGGCGGGCGACGAGCGTCACCGGGGTGGCGATCGCGTGGTCGCGCTGGCGGCGCATCTCCCGCAGGTTCGCCACCTGCCAGTCTTCGAGCCCCTGCGTATTGGCCTGCGCCCGGTCGAGGAGCCGGATGATCCGCGGGGCGGTCAGCAGCGCGTGGTGTTCGGTTTCGAGAGCGGCCAGCTGCTCACCGCGAACGTCAGCGCTGCCGCGCGGCATCATCACCGCCGCGTCCCAGCGCAGGAGCGAGAGCGCGCCACGGAAGGCATGCAGGCGCTTGAACTCCTGCTCGAGCTGCTTGTAGGGCGAGGCGGACATGGTCTTTCGTCGCGCGCGGTGCCTGGTCAGGGCTCTGACGCGCAGTTCAGAGAGCTTCGTTGGACCCAGGGGATACGGGAAGAATTCTACCACTTCCCCGGGGTCTCCGCCCGCCGATTTTGATAGTTTATTTAATTAAAACATGGGCTTATGCAGAGAGGCTATGGTCGGCTGCAAGCCTCCGACCCCCCTCCGGGGCCCCCGGGATTATGTCGTGCCGGGCCCAGGCGAGCATGGCGCGCTTGCGCTCCTCGCCCCACCGATACCCACCGAGAGAACCGTCGGAGCGCAACACGTTGTGGCAGGGAATGAGCCATGCGACCGGGTTGGCCCCGACCGCGTTGCCGACCGCCCGCTCGGCGCGCGGTGCCCCCGCAGCCTCCGCCACCGCCCGGTAGGTAGTGGGACCCTCCGAGCCGACCTCGAGCAGTGCCTGCCACACCTTGAGCTGAAAATTCGTCCCCCTGACCGCGAGGCGTATCGGCGCGCTGGCGCCATGGCCGGCGCGAAAAATCTCGAGGGCCTTGCGCTCGGCGTCCTCGTCGCTGCGTGTGAGGTGGGCCCGGTCCCACACCGCCGCGAGCCCGGCCGCCGCCGCGCGCTCACGCGGACGATCCTCGAAGCCGAGGTGACAGATGCCGCGCGCCGTGCTCGCGATCATCGCCGTGCCGAACGGCGTATCCGCGAAGCCGTAGCGGATCTCGATGCCCGCGCCGCGCGCCTTGAGCTCACCCGGTGTCACCGCGTCGAGGGTGACGAGCAGGTCGTGGAGGCGCCCGGGACCGGAGAGTCCCACGGCGTAAGCAGCCTCCAGGACCGAGGCGTCCTCAGCCAGCGCGCCGCGCGCGGCCCGTGCGGTGACGAACGCCAGATACTGCCTTGGGGTCACGCCCGCCCAGCGCCGGAACAGGCGGTTGAAATGAAATTCGGAGAGTCCGGCCGAGGCGGCGATGGCCGCGAGCCGCGGCTGCTCGCGGAAATGTCCGTCGATGAAACGGATCGCGCGGGCGATGCGGCGGAAATCGCGGCTGTCGACGAAGCTGTCGCTGTGCGTTTTCATAGGTTGTGAATCATAGGGGCGCCGGGGCGGCGCGCGACCCGATTCTTGCGGCGTCCCAAGCCGATCTGAGCCTTCGGTTACACTGCCTCACCTGACGCAGATCCACGGGCACAGGTGCCGGCACTGGGGCCAGCGGGCGACCGTCACTCCCACGCTGATCGAGACGGCGAGCAGCAGCACCAGCGTGAGCCCGATGAGGAAGCGTCGCATGCGCCAATCTTAATAAATGAGCGCCGCACCCGGAAAACTCGCCATCTGTCTGCTCGCCTCCGAGGTGGCCCCGCTCTCGAAGACCGGCGGGCTCGCCGACGTCGCCGGGGCGCTCGCCAAGTACCTGCACGCCGACGGGCACGACGTGCGGCTCTTTACGCCCTGCTACTCGTCGATCGACCGTGCCGCGCTCGGGGCGCGGCCGGTCGCGGCGCTGCAGCAGGTGCCGCTCGCCTCAGGCAAGCACCGCTATGTGTTCTCGGTGCTCGAGGCGGCGCTCCCGGGCGCGGGCGGCGCCCGCGTGTTCCTCATCGACTGCCCGGCGCTGTACGCACGGGCGAGCCTCTACACCGCCGACCCCGACGAGCATCTGCGCTTCATCGCCCTGACGCACGCCGCGCTCATGAGCTGCGCGCGCCTTGGGTTCGCGGCGCAGATCTTCCATTGCAACGACTGGCACACGGCGTTTACGCCGCTGTTCCTGCGCACCGAGTATGGCCGGGAGCCGCTGTTCGCAGCGGCCCGCACCGTGCTCACCATTCACAACATCGGCTATCAGGGAATCTTTCCGGCCGCCGACGTCGCCGACCTGGGTCTGCCGCCCGGCGACCTGCCGCTCCTCCACCAGGACGACCTCAAGGCGGGACGCATCAACGCGCTGCGCCACGGGATCCTGTACGCGGATGCCATCACCACGGTGAGCCCCACCCACGCGCGCGAAATCTGCACCGCGGAGTACGGCATGGGACTCGAGGACAGCCTGCGTGCGCGCGGCGGCGCGCTCACCGGGATCCTCAACGGCGTCGACTACGACGAATGGGATCCGCGGCATGACCGTCTGCTGCCGATCCACTACGACCCGGATCATCTGCAGGGCAAGCGCGCGCTCAAGCGCGAGCTCCTCGGCCACATGCGCCTCGAGGGCGCGCCGGCGGCGCCGCTCGCAGGTGTCGTGAGCCGCCTGGCGATGCAGAAAGGCTTCGAGCTCATGTTCGAGGCCTTGCCCAAGGTGCTCAGTGCGCGGCCGCTGGCGCTGGCGGTGCTCGGCAGCGGCGAGGCGAAGTACGAGCAGTTCTTTACCGGACTCACGCACTCATTCCCCGGCAGGGTGGCGTTCGTGAACGGCTACGATGAGGTGCTGTCTCACTGGATCGAGGCCGGGAGCGATCTGTTCCTCATGCCCTCGCGCTACGAGCCCTCCGGGCTCAACCAGATGTACAGCCTGCGTTACGGCACCGTGCCCGTCGTGCGCCGCACCGGCGGTCTCGCCGACTCCGTCGAGCACTACGACCCGGCAAGCGGGCGCGGCACGGGCGTGGTGTTCAACGATTTCGACCCGCCGGCGCTCGAGTGGGCGCTCAACTTCGCGCTCGACCTGTACGCGCAGCCAGCCGACTGGTCGCGCATGATGCGCAATGGCATGCGGCAGGACTTTTCCTGGCAGCGCGCCACCGGCGAGTACGAGGCCGTTTACCGGCGGCTCACTGGAGATTGAAGGTGCCGCGCTGCTCGAACGGGATCGACTGCAGCCAGCCCTCCGACAGGGAGATCTTCCCGGTCAGGCGATAGGGAACGCTCGCGCGCTGGTCGGGCGCGCGTGCCAGCAGCCGCACGAGCGTGCCCGCCACATTGGTGGTCACATTCATGTCGAACTCGGCCTCGCCGAGTGCCGGCACGACGAAACTCGCCGCCGAATCGCCGCTCGCGAAGGGCTGGCCGTCGACGTCCAGTGTGTATTCGATCCCCTTGACCGGGAGCCTGCGGTCGTTGGGGTTCTGCACGTGCACGCGCACCTTGAGGTGCTGCGCGAGGAGATCGGCTCCCTCGAGCCGCACGCCCGCGACGGTGAGGGTCGGTGTGGTGAACTTCGGCGCGAGCGCACAGCCGCAGCCAAGCAGCGCGACCGCGGCGAGAGCGGCGATGATTCTCATGCGGGTCATGTTAGCAAAGCCCGCGCGCAGGCCCGAGCGCCGTGCAGCCTCAGCTGCGCCCGTAGACCGCGTTGAGCCCGGCGCAGCGGCGTGCGAGATCGGAGCTGAGCGCCGCGCGCGGCAGCTGCCAGGTCCAGTTGCCGCTCGCCGTGCCGGGCGTGTTGAGACGCGCCTCGGAGCCTAGCCCCAGGAGGTCCTGCACCGGCACGATCGCGAGCCGCGCGACCGAGCCGAGCGCTGCACGGATCAGCGCCTCGGGCACGGAGCCCGCCGCAGCGCCGAGATAGAGCCGCACACGTGCGGACGTTTCCGCGTCGAGGTGCGAGTACCAGCCGAGCGTCGTGTCGTTGTCGTGGGTGCCGGTATAGACCACGCTCGCGCGCTCGTGCAGGTAGGGCCGATGGGGATTGGCCGGGTCGCCGTCGAAGGCGAACTGCAGCACACGCATGCCCGGGAGCCCGAAGCCGTCGCGCAGTGCCACCACATCGGGCGTGATCACGCCGAGGTCCTCGGCCGCGAGCGGCAGGTCGGCGAACTCCTCGCGCAGCCGCGTGAGGAGCTCCTCGCCCGGCGCGCTGTGCCAGACGCCGCCGCGTGCGTCCGGCGCCCCCGCTGGCACCGCCCAGTAGGCGGCGAGCGCGCGGAAATGGTCGAGGCGCAGCAGGTCGAGGCGCGAAAGCTGCGCGTGCACGCGCGCCACCCACCAGCGGTAGCCCTGGCGGCGCTGCGCGTGCCAGTCGTACACGGGATTGCCCCACAGCTGTCCGAGCTCGGAGAAATAGTCCGGCGGCACGCCTCCGACCATCGCGGGCTCACCCGACGGCGTGAGTTGAAACAGTGTGCGGTGGACCCAGGTCTCCGCCGATGAAGGCGCGACATAGAAGGGCAGATCGCCGAAGAGGCGCACGCCGCGGCCGCGCGCGTACTCGCGCAGGCGCTCCCATTGCACGTGGAAGGCGTACTGCTCGCGCGTCAGCGCCGCGAGCTCCGCGGCGAGGGCGGTGCGTGCCGCGGCGAGCGCCCCGGGAGCGCGGTCGCGCAGCTCCGCCGGCCATTGCCAGAAAGGCGCGCCGGCGTGCGCCCGGGTGAGCGCCTCGAAGAGCGCGTAGTCGGGAAGCCAGGAAGCGGAGTCCGCGAGGAACTGCGCGTCGGGCGCCATATCCACGTCCGGCAGCTCGCTCGCATCGAGGAACTGCGTGTTTCCCGCCCAGTCGGAGCGCACCCAGTACGGCGAGCGGTCGGCTCCCGTGGGTCCCAGGGGCAGTATCTGCCACACGGAGAAGCCGGCCTCGGCCAGCCAGTCGATGAAGGCACGTCCGCCGCGCCCGAGCGGCGCTTCCAGCGCCGACAAGGGCAGCAGCGCCCCGGCGCGGCGCCGATCGAATACGGGCAAGCGCATGCCGGCCACGCGGCCTTACCCGCTCAGCCGGCGCTGGCGCGGCGCATCACCCCACCGTGCTCGGGCGCGCCCTGTCCGGTGGAGATCGGCTGCGCGAGCACCGCGGGAGCCTCGACCCCGAGGCGGCGGTAGAGCGTCACGAGCTGCCGGCGGTAGAGGCGGTCGAACTGGCTCACCGACTCGGCCGGGTTGTAGTCGCCGAACCACCAGAACCAGTCGGAGCTCTCACACAGCGCCAGCTGGTGCCCGGCGGCCTCGCGCGCCGCAGCGTCGAGCGCCGGCGTACTCATGGCGCGATCGAAGACCCCCTTCGCGTCGCACAGCAGGTCCCAGGCGCGGTTCTTGTCGGGATCGCCCATCCAGGTGGCGAGCGTGCCGTGCACCCAGCTGCCGGCCGCCACCTGCGACAGGGGTGCCGCCTTGAGGCCGCGCGCCAGGCAAGAAGAGAGCGTCGTGAGCTCGATGAGCGGATGACTCGCGAGCAGGGCGTAGAGCGCCTTGAGGAAGTAATAGCCGTTGAACGGGTAGTGCTCCCAGGCGTTCTCGCCGTCGAGCGCGATGAGCACGGCGTGGTTCGAGTCGCCGTCGTAGCGCCGCGCCAGCTGTGTCAGCTCGTTCGCCAGGTTGTGAGCCGCGTCATCGCCGTGCCAGGTCGCGTAGGTGAAGCCGATCAGGTCGGAGAGATTGTCGTCGCGGAAGAAGCAGTCGAGACTCGCGCCCGGTGGGCGATATGGGCGGTTGTAGCTGGAGAGCTCGCGCGCCGCCTGCGCGTCGGCGAGCTCGAGGCTGTTGTGCAGCACCGCCCCGCCGCTCGCCGCCCAGCGGAAACCGTGGGCCGCGAGCAGCTCGAGGGTCGCTGCGCTGATCGCGCCCTCGGCCGGCCAGGTTCCCGCCGGGCGTGCGCCGAAGGCGCGCGTAAAGACCCGGATCGCCTCCTCGACGTGCCAGGTGGCGCGCGCGGCGCCGCCCGGATACGCGGCGTGCTCGGGCAGCTCCATGGCGGGCACGGTATCGCGCGCCGCACGAAAGTCGAGCAGCAACGGCACGATCGGATGCGCGTAGGGCGTGACCGACAGCTCGCACTGGCCCCGTTCGCTGAGCGCGCGGAAGCGCGGGATCACCCGCGCGACGAGATCGCCGATCAGCGCGAGCAGCTCGCGGCGCTGCGCGGCGCTGAAATTGCGCCCGCGCTCGGTGAGCTGAGCGACCAGCGGGTCGGCGCGGCGCACCGTCTCGCCGAGCCACGCCAGGTGATACCAGACGGCGAGATCGTGGATGAAGTGATCCGAGGCGTAGCCCACCCGCTCGGGCGTTGCCAGCGTGCCGGCGATGGTCGCGAGCTCGAGGTACGGCCCGAAGCGCTCGATCATCTGCTTGCGCTGCGCGCGCAGACAGGCGTTGAGCAGCGCCAGGCGCGGCGGGCCTTCCGTCGGCAGCGGGTCGGGACCGAGCAGCGCCAGCACCGGATCGGGGAGCGGCGCGCCGCCGTGCAGATGCGCAGCGATGCGCGCGGCGATGTCCTCGAGCTGCTCGAGGAGCACGGGCGAGAAGTTGACCACGGCGCGCGCGGCGGAGTTGGCCTCGAGGTGCGCCGCCATGTCGGTGTAGTCCTTGATGGCGTGCAGGTAGGTCCAGGGCAGCGTGTACTGTTCCGTGATCGCGTCGCGGTACTGCGGCTGGTGCATGTGCCAGAGCAGGACGACCGGCAGGCGCGCGGCGGGTGCCACCAATAGGCCTCCTCAGGGGCGGAGCTTGCGCAGCATGTCGGGCGTCACCAGCACCACGCCCTTCTCGGTGACGTGAAAGCGGCGCGCGTCCGCGGCGCGATCGCTGCCGATGCTCATGCCGTCGGGTATCTCGCAGCCCTGATCGATGATCGCGCCGTTGATCTGGCAGCCGCGGCCGATCTCGGCGTGCGGCAGCACCACCGAGCGGTGGATGACGGTGCGCTCCTCGACGCGCACGTTGGAGAACAGCAGCGACTCGCGCACCACCGCGCCGGAGATGATGCAGCCGCCCGAGACCATGGAGTTGACGGCCATGCCGCGCCGCCCATCCTCGTCGAGGATGAACTTGGCGGGCGGCTGCTGCACCTGGTAGGTCCAGATGGGCCAGTCCTCGTCGTAGATGTTGAGCTCGGGCCTGATGTGCACGAGCTCGATGTTGGCGTCGTAGTAGGCATCGAGGGTGCCGACGTCGCGCCAATAGCTCTGTGCGCGCGTCTTGACGTCCTGGAACGGATAGGCGAACACCTGGCGGCCGCTGTTGATCGCCTCCGGCAGGATGTCCTTGCCGAAGTCGTGGGAAGAGGCCTCGCTGCCGGCGTCCGCGCTCAGCATGCTCTCGAGCAGCGGCGCGTTGAACACGTAGATGCCCATCGAGGCGAGGATGGTGTCGGGGCGGCCGGGGAGCGTATCCGGCACCGCCGGTTTCTCGGCGAAGCGCGTCACGCGGTTCCACTCGGTGGCGGTCAGCACGCCGTAGTGGCGCGACTGATCCACGGGCACCTCCACCACTCCCACGGTGATGTCGGCGCCCTTCTCCACGTGGTAGGCGATCATCGGGCCGTAATCCATCTTGTAGATGTGGTCGCCGGCGAGCACCAGCACGTGCTTGGGGTGGTGCGAGGCGATCAGCTCGTTGTTCTGGTGCACGGCGTCCGCCGTGCCGCGATACCAGTGCGCGCCGGTCTGCTGCTGCGCCGGCACGACCTCGACGAACTCGCCGAACTCGCCGCGCAGATAGCCCCAGCCGCGCTGCACGTGCTGGATGAGCGACTGGGACTTGTACTGGGTGAATATCGAGATCTGGCGGATGCCGGAGTTGACGCAGTTCGACAGCACGAAGTCGATGATGCGGAACTTGCCGCCGAAGGGCGTCGCGGGCTTGCAGCGGTTCAGCGTCAGGTCACGCAGCCGCTCGCCGCGCCCACCGGCCAGGATCACCGCGAGCGTGCCGCCGGTGAGGCGGCTCACGTAGCGGCCGGAGGAGGCGCGGGCGGGCTGGCGGGCCATGGCGGGTACTACAGCGCAAGGCGCATCCGGTGCGCAACCGCGGAATTCACCCCGCTCACAGCCACTTCATCAGCCCGAGCTCGTAGGGGTGCGTGAGCAGCTCGTGCCACGGGTAGATGCGGATCTCCGTGGCGAACTGGCCACACTCCTGCGGCTCGACGTCGAGGGCGAACACGGTCTCGCGGGGATCCGACTCGTCGGTGGGGCGCAGCGTCGTG
>DASPOP010000282.1:0-6066 GCA_035625955.1 Steroidobacteraceae bacterium
GCCGCGCGCGCGCGCGCGGCGGCTTCGCGCACCGCTTCGACCTCGAGCAGCGCCGAGCGCGCGAGTCCCGTCTGGTAGTGGACGCTCTGCGGGCAGTAGGCGCAGTCCTCGGGGCAGGCGCCGGTCTTGATGGAAAGCAGCGTCGCGAGCTGCACCGCATTGGGATCGTGGTGGGCGCGATGCACGCGCTGCGCGCGGAACATGAGGTCCATGAAGGGCAGCGCGAACAGCGCCTCGACTTCCGCCAGCGTCCAGTCGTGGCGGATCGGCTCGGGGGGCGCGTGGCTCATGGGCCGACCATGCCCGAGGCCGCGAGTCCATGTCAACGGAATGAGGGACGCAAAGTCGACAATTGCCTCAGGGCCGGAGCACTTGCACGGCGAAGGCGAGCGCCACGCCGAGCGCGCCGAGCACCGCCACCAGCACGGCTCCCGCGGCGCAGTCCTTGACGAGCCGGATGCGCGGGTGCTCCTGCGGGTTGAGGTGATCGGCGAGCTCCTCGAGCGCGGTGTTGAGCAGCTCGGCCGCGACCACCAGCGCGCTCGTGAGCAGCGCCAGCGCCCACCACACCGGGCGCGGCCGCAGCACGCCGAGCGCTACGATCACCGCGACGAGCACGCCGGCCTGTAACTGCACGCTGTGCTCGCTGCGCAGCGCATGCGAGATGCCGTGCAGGGCGTAGTGCAGGCGCTGCGCGAAGGAGTGGTTCTTCCAGGCCACGGGGCGGGTTTTCAGCTCTTGTAGACGTACTGCAGCAGGATGCCGATGAAGACCGCCAGCCCGACGTACTGGTTGTTGACGAAGGCGCGGAAGCAGCCGGCCGGATCGCGTTTGCGGATGAGCCACTGCTGCCAGAGGAACAGCAGCGCGGCGGCGGCCACTCCGCCCTGGAACCAGCGGCCGAAGTGCATGTCCTCGCCGACGAGGTAGAGCGCGTACAGCATCATGAGCTGCATGACGCCGATCAGGAGCTTGTCCATGTCGGCGAACAGGATAGCGCTCGACTTCACGCCGATCCTGATGTCGTCCTCGCGATCGATCATCGCGTAGATGGTGTCGTACATGGAGGCCCAGATGACCGCGGCGAGGTACAGCACCCAGCACACCCGCGGCAGCGCGCCGAGCTGCGCCGCGAAGGCCATCGGCACGCCCCAGCCGCCGAAGGAGATGCCGAGGTAGAGCTGCGGCATGGGGAAGACGCGCTTGACGAACGGGTAGGAGACCGTGAGCAGCGCGCCGACGGCGGCGAGCTTCAGGGTGAACTCATCGAGCCGGGTGACCAGAAACAGTGCGGCGGCGAGCAGCAGCGCGAACAGCACCAGCGCTTCGCCCGGGCTCACCAGCCGCGCCGCGAGCGGGCGATCGCGGGTGCGGCGCACGTAAGGGTCGATGTCGCGATCGGCGAAGTCGTTGATCACGCAGCCGGCGGCGCGCATCACCACCACGCCGAGCACGAACACGATGAGCACCTTAGGCTTGGGCCGCCCGGCGCCCGCGATCCACAGCGCCCACAACGACGGCCACAAGAGCAGCCACGTGCCCACGGGACGATCGAGCCGCATGAGGCGCGCGTACTCGGTGATGCGCCGCCCGAGCCGCCAGGCGAACGGCGCTTCGGGAAAGCGCGGCGCCGCCGGGGCCTCGGGCAACGGCGCGGGCGCAGGTGTCTCTGAGACGACGACCGATGCCGGAGACGGCGGCTCTGGCGGCTCGGGCGGCGTGGCGGGAAGCTCGGGTGCGGCGGCTGACATCGCTGCGTCCTATGTTAGCCCACGCGCCCGAAACGCTCGCCCGAGCCGATCCAGCGCGCGGTGAGCGCCGCCACGATTTCCGGGCTCGACTCGAGCAGCTCCGCTGCCGCCTGCACGCGCGGCAGCAGGTCCGCGTCGCGCATCAGGTCGGCGACCCGCAGCTGCGCGAGGCCGGTCTGGCGCGTGCCGAGGAGCTCCCCCGGTCCACGCAGCTCGAGGTCGCGCCGCGCGATCTCGAAGCCGTCGCTGGTCGCGCGGATGACCTTGAGCCGCGCCCGCGCCGGCTCCGAGAGCGGCGCACGGTAGAGAAGCACGCAGGTGCTGGCATCCTGGCCGCGTCCCACACGGCCGCGCAGCTGGTGCAGCTGCGCCAGCCCCATGCGCTCGGCGTTCTCGATGATCATGAGCGTGGCGTTCGGGACGTCGACCCCCACCTCGATCACGGTGGTGGCGACCAGCAGCTGGATCTTCCCCGCCCTGAACGCGTGCATCGCCTGATCCTTGGCCGCCGGCGGCATGCGCCCGTGCACGAGGCCGACGCGCACGCCCGGCAGTGCCTCGGCGAGCGCCCCCGCGGTCTCTTCGGCGGCCTGCGCGCGCAGCTCGTCGGACTCATCGATCAGCGGACACACCCAGTAGACCTGCCGCCCGGCGCGGCAGGCGCCGACGATGCGCGCCACCACCTCCGTGCGCCGCTCCTCGGGCAGCACCACGGTCTGCACCGGCGTGCGCCCGGGCGGCAGCTCGTCGATCACCGAGATGTCGAGGTCGGCGTAGGCGGTCATGGCGAGCGTCCGCGGGATCGGCGTCGCGGTCATGATCAGCTGATGCGGCAGGCGGCCCGCACCCTCACCCTTCTGCGAGAGCCTGAGGCGCTGCTGCACGCCGAAGCGGTGCTGCTCGTCGACGATGACGAGCGCGAGAGAAGCGAAGGCGATCCCCTCCTGGAAGAGCGCATGCGTGCCGACCACGACGCGGATCTCGCCCGAGGCGAGGCCGTCCAGCGCGCTGCGGCGCGTGCGCGCGGCCTGCCCGCCCGAGAGCAGCGCGACCGGAATCCCGAGCGGGCGGAACCAGTCCTGAAAATTGCGCCAGTGCTGCTCGGCGAGCAGCTCGGTGGGCGCCATGAGCGCCGCCTGCCTGCCCGCGGCCGCGGCGCGCGCGGCGGCGGCCGCGGCGATCACGGTCTTGCCGCAGCCCACATCGCCCTGCAGCAGGCGCACCATCGGCACCGCGGTGCCGAGGTCCGCCTCGACCTCGCGCAGCGCGCGCACCTGGGCCCTGGTAAGCGCGAAGGGCAGCGCCGCGATCAGACGGCGCGCGAGCCCGTCCGGGTCGTCGAGGCGGAAGGCCGGGTCGCTCTTCAGGGCGCGCTTGCGCAGGCGCAGCGAAAGGTGATGCGCCAGCAGCTCCTCGAAGGCGAGGCGCCGCTGCGCCGGGTGGCGGCCGGCGGCGAGCACCGCGAGCTCCGCCTCGCGCGGCGGGCGATGCAGATACGCGAGCGCCTGCCAGAGCGTCGGCAGTCCCGACGGCAGCCCCGCGTGCGGCGGGATCAGGTCGGTGAGGCCCGTGCGTGCGAGGTGCTCGAGCGCCTGGCCGATGAGCGCGCGCAGCCGCCCCTGCGGCACCCCCTCGGTCAGCGGATAGATCGGGGTCAGGGTCTCCTCGAGGGGCGCCGCCTCTGACGTGAGGCGGCGGTACTCCGGGTGCACCATCTCGAGACCCAGCGGGCCGCGGCGCACCTCGCCGAAGGCGCGCAGGCGCGTGCCGCGCGCGAGCCCCTGCTGCTGGCTGCCGGAGAAATAGAAGAAGCGCAGCGTGAGGAACCCGGAGCCGTCGGAGATGCGCGTGAGGAGCTGACGGCGCCTGCGGTAGGCAATCTCGGTGAGCTGCACCTCGCCCTCCACCGTCGCGCGCGCGCCGGGGGTGAGCGCGCCGATGGCGGTGACCCGGGTGCGATCCTCGTAGCGCAGCGGCAGGAGGAACAGGAGGTCCGCGACCGTCGTGACGCCGAGGCGCGCGAGGCGCGCGGCGAGTGCCGCGCCGACTCCGCGCAGGGTCGTGACCGGACGGCCGCCGGCATCCTCTCCGGGCGCGGCTGCGCCCGGCGCTCTCAGCCGAGGTGCAACACGCACTCGATCTCGATCTGCGCGCCGCGCGGCAGGGCGGCGACCCCGATGGTCGAGCGCGCGGGGTAGGGCTTGGCGAAGTAGGTCGCCATGACCTCGTTGACCCTGGCGAAGTTCGCCAGGTCGGTGAGGAAGATGGTGAGCTTCACCGCCTGGGCGAGCGAGCCGCCGGCGGCCTCGGCCACGGCCTTGAGATTCTCGAACACGCGGCGCGCCTGGACCTCCATGTCGCCGCTCACGAGCTGCATGGTGGCCGGATCGAACGGCACCTGGCCCGAGAGATAGACGGTGTCGCCGGCGCGCACGGCTTGCGAATAGGGGCCGATCGCCTGCGGGGCGCGGTCGGTGTGAATGCTCTGGCGGCTCATCGGCTCGACTCCTTGGTCAGATCTGGTTGGGTTCATCCGCTGGCGTCGCTCTCGCCCTCGCTCTCGGGCCCGTGCTCGTGCTCGTCGCGGGCGCGCGCGGCGATGGTACGCGTGACGCGGGTGACGTCCGGCATGCGGCGGATCACCCGCACCAGCCGCGCGAGCTGACGGCGGTCGCGCACCCGCAGCTCGAAGGTGATGACTGCGGCGTCGGCGTCCTGCTCGTCGATCGACACGTGGTCGATGTTGGTCTCGGTGCTGGCGATCGCCGCGGCGACCGCCGCCAGCACGCCGGTGCGGTTGACGACGTGCACGCGGATCTCGGAGGAGAACAGGCGGTCGGGCGCGCTCTGCCAGCTCACCGGCAGCCAGTTCTCCGGGTGCTTGCGGTAGTCCTCGACGTTGACGCAGTTCTCGCGGTGGATCACCACGCCGCGGCCGGTCGAGAGGAAGGCGAAGATCGGATCGTAGGGGATCGGGAAGCAGCAGCGCGCGTAAGTGACCAGCAGTCCTTCGGTGCCGGCGATCGCGAGCGGCACCGGGGCCGCCTTGCCGTCCGCCGGCGCCCCGGGCAGGAGGCGCCGCGCCGCGAGCGGCGCGAGACGCTCACCGAGCCCGATCTTCTCGTAGAGCTCGTCGAGATCCTTCATGCCGAGCTCGCCGAGCGCGGCGCGCTGCACCTCGGGCTTGACGTCCTCGAGCGCCAGGCCGAACTCGCGCAGCGCCTGCGACAGCAGCCGCGAGCCGAGCGCGATCGCCTCGGTGCGCCGCAGCCCCTTCAGGTAATGGCGGATGGCGCTGCGCGCCTTGGCGGTCACCACGAAATTGACCCACGAGGGGTTCGGGGTCGCGCCCTTGGCGGTGATGATCTCGACCGTCTGGCCGTTGCGCAGCACGGTGCGCAGCGGCGTGAGGCGCCGGTCGACCTTGGCGGCGACGCAGCGGTTGCCGACGTCGGTGTGCACGCTGTAGGCGAAATCCACCACCGTGGCGCCCGAGGGCAGACGCAGGATCTGGCCCTTGGGGGTGAACACGTACACCTTGTCGGGGAACAGGTCGACCTTGACGCTCTCGAGGAACTCCTCGGAGGAGCCCGCCTCCTGCAGCGACACCAGGTTCGAGAGCCACTCGCGCGTGCGGTCCTGCTGCGCGGCATCGGAAGGATCGCCGGCCTTGTATTTCCAGTGGGCGGCGATGCCGGACTCGGCCACGCGGTGCATGTCGGCGGTGCGCAGCTGCACTTCGATCGGCACGCCGTTCGGCCCGAACAGCGTCGTGTGCAGCGACTGGTAGCCGTTGACGCGCGGGATGGCGATGTAGTCCTTGAAGCGCCCGGGCATGGGCTTGAACACCGAGTGCACCACGCCGAGCGCCCGGTAGCAGGTGTCGGGCCGGTCGACGATGATGCGGATGCCGTAGACGTCGACGATCTCATTCAGCAGCGAGCGCTTGCGGTGCATCTTCTTGTAGATGCTGTAGAGGTGCTTCTCGCGCGTCTCGACTTCGGCCTGGATCTCGCTCTTCAAGAGCGCCGCGTTCAGCTGCTGCTCGATCTTTTTCAGGAACTCCTTCTGGTTGCCGCGCGCGCGCTTGAGCGTCCGCTCGAGCACCGCGTAGCGGCGCGGGTAGAGCGCCTTGAAGCCCAGGTCCTCGAGCTCGAGCTTCATGTTGTAGAGCCCGAGCCGCTCGGCGATCGGCGCGTAGATGTCGAGCGTCTCGCGGGCGATCGCCCGGCGGCGCGCCGGCGCCATGGCCTCGATGGTGCGCATGTTGTGGGTGCGGTCGGCGAGCTTCACCAGGATGACGCGCAGGTCGCGC
>DASPOP010000283.1:0-7258 GCA_035625955.1 Steroidobacteraceae bacterium
GAAAACGGCAACGTGAAGAACAGCGTCAACTACCCTGAGGCGGTGCTGCCGCGGCTGCCCGGCACCACGCGCTTAGGGATAGCCAACCGCAACGTGCCGAACATGGTGGGCCAGATCTCCACGGCGCTGGCGATGCATCGCATCAACATCGCCGACCTCCTCAACAAGTCGCGCGGCGAGTACGCCTATACGCTCATCGACGCCGACGGCGCCCTGGGCGAGGCGCTGCTGGGCGAGATCCGCGCGATCGAGGGCGTGCTGTCGGCGCGCATCGTATGAAGAAGCCGCGCGCCAGGCGGGCCGCGCGCCGGGCGGCACCGGCGGCCGCACCGGCCGCCAGGCCCGACCTCGAGGACGTGCGCGCGCGCATCGATGCCGTCGACGTCGAGATCCACCGCCTGATCAGCGAGCGGGCCAGGCTCGCGCAGCTGGTCGGCATCTCCAAGAGCGGCGCCACCGGCCGCACGGTCGACTTCTACCGCCCGGAGCGCGAGGCGCAGGTGCTGCGGGCGGCGCGCGCCCGCAATGCGGGGCCGCTGCGCGACGAGGAGGTGCTGCGGCTGTTCCGCGAGATCATGTCGGCGTGCCTGGCGCAGCAGGAGCCGCTCAAGGTGGCGTTCCTGGGTCCCGAGGGCACCTTCACCCAGACGGCGGTGCTCACCCATTTCGGGCATTCGGTGCGGGCGCTGCCGCTCGGCTCCATCGACGAGGTGTTCCACGAGGTCGAGGCGGCCAACGCCGACTTCGGCGTGGTGCCGATCGAGAACTCCACCGAGGGCACGATCAACCATACGCTCGACCGCTTCCTCACCTCGCCGCTGAAGATCTGCGGTGAGGTGGAGCTGCGCATCCGCCACCACCTGATGGGCGCCATGAGCGAGATGGCGCGCATCGAGCGCGTCTGCTCGCACCCGCAGTCGCTCGCCCAGTGCCGCGTGTGGCTCGAGGAACATCTGCCGGGAGTCGAGCAGGTGCCGGTGTCGAGCAACGCGGAAGGCGCCCGCCGGGCGCGCGACGAGAGGGGCAGTGCCGCCATCGCCGGGGAGACCGCGGCGGAAGTCTACGGACTCAAGGTGCTGGCAGCCGAGATCGAGGACCGGGCGGATAACACCACGCGCTTCCTGGTGCTCGGGCGGAAGCTGTTCTCGCCGAGCGGCGCGGACCGCACGACGCTGCTGGTGTCGGTCGGGCACACCGACGCGCCGGGGGCGCTCTATCGGCTGCTCGAGCCGCTCGCCCGGCACAAGGTGAGCCTGACGCGTATCGAGTCGCGTCCCTCGCACCGGCGCAAGTGGGACTACGTCTTCTTCATCGATTTCGAGGGCCACGCCGAGGAGCGGCACGTGAAGCAGGCGCTCGCGGCGCTCAAGCGCCGGGCGTCGCTGTTCCGCGTGCTCGGCTCCTACCCGCGGGCGGTGCAGTGAGCGCTGCCGGCGCGCCGGCGCGTTACCGCGTGCAACCCGGCGGCCGCATCGCCGGGACGCTGACCATTCCCGGCGACAAGTCGATCTCGCATCGCTCGCTGATGCTCGGCGCGATCGCCGCCGGCGACACCCACATCACCGGGTTCCTCAACGGCGAGGATTGTCTCGCGACCGCGCGCGCGCTCGCGCAGCTCGGGGTGCGCATCGAGCTACCTAAGCCGACCGAGGTGCTGGTGCACGGGGTCGGCGCGGACGGGCTCACCGCCCCCGCCGCGGCGCTCGACATGGGCAATGCCGGTACCGCGATGCGCCTCTTCACCGGGCTGCTCGCCGCGCAGAAGTTCAACTCCACGCTCGTCGGGGATGAGTCGCTGATGCGGCGGCCGATGCAGCGCGTGGTGGTACCGCTCGCGATGATGGGTGCGCAGATCCGCACCCACGACGGGCGCCCGCCGGTGGAAATCAGGGGCACGCCGCACCTGCGCGCGATTCACTACAGCCTGCCCGTCGCGAGCGCGCAGGTGAAGTCCGCGGTACTGCTCGCCGGGCTGTATGCCGCCGGCCGCACCCGGGTCACCGAGCCCGCCCCCTCGCGCGATCACACCGAGCGCATGCTCGCCGCCTTCGGCGTCGAGCTCGAGCACGAGGGCCGCGGCATCGCGCTCGACGGCGGCCAGAGCCTGAAGGGCACCTCGATCGCGGTTCCGGCGGATTTCTCCTCGGCGGCTTTTTTCATCGTGGCCGCCTGCCTCGCCGCCTCCCCGAGCCTCCAACTCACCAACGTCGGCGTGAACCCGACGCGCACCGGGCTGCTCGACCTGCTGCGCCGCATGGGCGCGGACATACGCGTACATGCGCGCCCGCGGGGGAATTCACCCGGCGGCGAGCCGGTCGCGGATCTCGAGATCCGCCCGAGCCCGCTGCACGGCATCACGGTGGCCGAAGCCGAGGTGCCGCTCTCGATCGATGAGTTTCCGGTGTTCTTCGTCGCCGCCGCGTGCGCAACCGGCGAGACGCTGGTGCGCGGGGCGCTCGAGCTGCGGGTGAAGGAGAGCGATCGGCTCGCGGCCATGGCGGCGGGGTTGGGCACTCTCGGCGTCGAGCACCAGCTGCTGCCGGACGGGCTCTGGATCCGCGGCGCCGAAGGGCTGACCGGGGGCACGATCGACAGCCGCGGGGATCACCGCATCGCCATGGCGTTTGCGGTCGCCGCGCTGCGCGCCTCCGCGCCGATCGAGATCCTCGATGTCGCCAACGTGGCGACCTCGTTCCCCGGCTTCGCCGAGACGGCGCGTCAGGCCGGCTTGGGCGTTGAAGCGCTCTGACGTACGCTCGGCAGCCGATGCCGGATCTCCCCTGTCCCGTCGTCACCATCGATGGCCCGAGCGGCTCCGGCAAGGGCACCATCAGCCGTGCGGTCGCACGCCATGCCGGCTGGCACCTCCTGGACAGCGGAGCACTCTACCGCCTGGTCGCGCTCGCGGGCGCCATCGCCGGCCTGCGCGCCGGTGACGTCACCCGCCACGCCGCGCTGGCGCGCGCCATGCGTGTGGAATTCGGCTGGACCGCCGCCGGGGAGGAGCAGGTGCGGCTCGACGGGCGGGACGTGAGCGCCGATATTCGCTCTGAAACGGCAGGTGCCGGAGCTTCCCGGGTAGCGGCCTGGCCGCAGGTGCGCGCGGCGCTGCTTACGCGCCAGCGGGCCTTCGCGCAGGCCCCGGGACTGGTCGCGGACGGGCGCGACATGGGCACGGTGGTCTTCCCCCAGGCGGACCTCAAGATATTCCTCACCGCCACTCCCGAAGAACGGGCCCTGCGACGCTATAAGCAGTTGAAAGACAAGGGGTCCGATGTTAGCCTTGCCGCCCTTTCGCGCGAGATAGCCGAGCGGGACTTGAGGGATCAGACCCGCCAGGTCGCCCCGTTGCGTCCGGCAGCCGATGCCTGCGTCATCGACTCGACCGGGCTCAACATCGAGGCGGTCGTTGCAAGGGTGCTGGAACTGGGGGTCGCTCGCCGCCTGTGGCCTCAGGGCCGCTCGCTTTAGTCACGCGCTTGAGGGTTATGTGAGGTCGGCGCCTGCCGGATGCGGGTGCCTGTTACGGTTTCCTGGGTTCTATGGATAGAGTCCAGAGTCGGCACGCACGGCGTGCAAAGTGAAGGTATGTCAGAAAGTTTTGCCCAGCTCTTCGAGCAAAGTCTAGCGAACCAGCGCATCCGCCCCGGCATGATCCTGACCGGGCTCGTGGTGGACGTCACTCCCGACGTCGTCATCGTCAACGTAGGCCTCAAGTCCGAAGCCGTCATTCCGCTCGAGCAGTTCAAGAACGAGCGCGGTGAGGTCGAGGTCAAGTCCGGCGACCAGGTGGAGGTCGCCCTCGACTCGGTCGAGGACGGTACCGGCGAGACCCGCCTGTCGCGGGAGAAGGCGAAGCGCGCCCGCACCTGGACGCGGCTCGAGGAGGCATTCAACAAGTCCGAGATCGTCACCGGCGTCATCACCGGCCGCGTCAAGGGCGGCTTCACGGTTGAGATCGAGAACGTCCGGGCGTTCCTGCCGGGCTCGCTGGTCGACGTGCGCCCGGTGCGCGACACCTCCTATCTCGAAGGCAAGCCGCTCGAGTTCAAGGTCATCAAGCTCGATCAGAAGCGCAACAACGTGGTGGTATCGCGCCGCGCGGTCGTCGAGCAGGAATTCTCCGCCGAGCGCTCGGCGCTGCTCGACAACCTGCAGGAAGGCTCGGTGGTACGCGGCACGGTGAAGAACCTCACCGACTACGGCGCGTTCGTCGACCTCGGCGGCATCGACGGCCTGCTGCACATCACCGACATGGCGTGGAAGCGCGTCAAGCACCCGTCCGAGGTCGTGAAGGTGGGCGATGAGGTCGAGGTGCGGATCCTCAAGTTCGACCGCGAACGCTCGCGCGTCAGCCTGGGGCTCAAGCAGCTCGGCGCCGATCCCTGGGAGAACATCGCGCGGCGCTATCCGACGCGCACCCGGGTGTTCGGCAAGGTCACCAACATCGCCGACTACGGCGCGTTCGTCGAGATCGAGGACGGCGTCGAGGGCCTGGTGCACGTCTCGGAGATGGACTGGACCAACAAGAACGTCAACCCGGCGAAGGTGGTGCACAGCGGCCAGGAAGTCGAGGTCATGGTGCTCGACGTCGACGAGGAGCGCCGCCGCATATCGCTCGGCCTCAAGCAGTGCCAGGCCAACCCGTGGAAAGAGTTCGCCGAGAACTACAACCGCGGCGACAAGGTGGCCGGTCAGATCAAGTCGATCACCGACTTCGGCATCTTCATCGGGCTTCCGGGCAACATCGACGGCCTGGTGCACCTCTCGGACATCTCCTGGGATCAGCCGGGCGAGGAGGCGGTGCGCAACTACCAGAAGGGCCAGCAGATCGAGGCCATGGTGCTGTCGATCGATCCGGAGCGCGAGCGCATCTCGCTCGGCATCAAGCAGCTCGCCAAGGATCCGTTCTCGGCCTACATCGCCGATAACCCCAAGGGCACGATCGTCAGGGGGGTGGTGAAGGAAGTCGACGCCCGCGGCGCAGTCATCGACTTAGGCAACGGCATCGAAGGCCAGCTGCGCGCCTCCGAGCTCGGCCGCGATCGCGTCGAGGACGCGCGCGCGGTGCTCAAGGTCGGGGACGAGATCGAGGCCAAGTTCACCGGCGTCGACCGCAAGTCGCGCACGATTTCGCTGTCGATCAAGGCGAAGGAGGCGCACGACGAGGCCGAAGCGGTGCAGAGCTACCGCTCCGAGGCGGCGCCGAGCGGCACCAGTCTCGGCGACCTGCTCAAGGAGCACATCAACTCGGGCGGCGAGCGCGGCAGCTGAGCAGCGCCATGACGAAGTCCGAGCTGATCGAGATCATCACCGCCAAGCAGAAGCACCTGCCGGCCAAGGACGTCGAGCTGGCGCTGAAGCAGATCCTCGAGATCATGAGCGATGCGCTCTCGCAGGGAGAGCGCATCGAGATCCGGGGCTTCGGCAGCTTCTCGCTGCACTTCCGCCCGCCGCGTCAGGGGCGCAATCCGAAGACCGGCGAGGCGGTGGCGCTCTCGGGCAAGCACGTGCCGCACTTCAAGCCGGGCAAGGACCTGCGCGAGCGCGTCAACGACGGCGCCGACCGGCCGATCCGCGACTGAGCCGAGGCGCCCGCCCCGGGGCGGGGTTATCGCCGGCCGCGCGGACCTGTTATCGTCGGCGGCGTGTTTGAGCTGCCTCCGGTCTTTCTGGCGCTGGCCTTCGTTCTGGTGGGTCTCGCCACCTACTTTCTCGGGCGCCGCAACGGCGCGGCGCGCACCGTGCGGCTGCCGCGCGATTACTACGAAGGCCTGGATCACCTGATCAACGACCGCTTCGACCATGCGGCGGAGATCTTCGCGCGCATGGCCGAGGCCGACGGCGATGCCGCGGAAATCCAGTTCGCGCTCGGGAGCCTGTTCCGCCGGCGCGGCGAGGTCGAGCGCGCGATCGCCATCCACTCGCGCCTGCGCGACCACGGCAGCGGCGGCGTCAGCGACAAGGCGTCCTTCGCGCTGGCGCTCGATTATCTCAGCGCCGGCCTCATGGACCGGGCCGAGCAGGTGCTGGAGGAGCTCGCCGCCTCGCGCGAGTATCGCAACGCCGCGCTCGATCACCTGGTGCGCATCTACGAATCCCAGGGCGACTGGGCCAAGGCGCTCAAGATCTTTCACGCGCTGCCCGCGAGCGCGCAGGAAGAGCGGCGGCGCGAGGCCGCCCACTACCTGTGCGAGCTCGCCGAGCACGCCCTGCTGCAGGGCGACCCGGAGCGCGCACGCACGCTGCTGCGCCAGGCGCGCACCCACCAGTCGGAGCTGCCGCGGGCCGACATCCTCACCGCGCGTCTCGCCGAGGGCGAGGGCGATGCCGACGGCGCGCTGCTGCTCTACCTGCAGGCGCTCGAGGCCTCGCCGGGCCTCGCGCTCGAGATCATCCCGGCGGTGCTGCGGATCGCCGGCGCCAACGGCGGCATGGACGTCATGCACGAGCTCGGCAGGCGGCTGCGCCAGAGCGGCCGCGTCTCACCAAGGCAGCTCGCCTGGCTGCTCGCGACCGCGGTCCCGGCAGACGACGTGACGCGGCTTCCCGGGATCGCCGCAGAGCTCGGCCCCGGCGTGCAGTCGGTCGCCGACGTGACCTCCCTCAGCGCGCTGCTGACGCGCATCGGCGACGCCGGCGGGCGCTATCAGTGCGAGGACTGCGGCCTGAACAGCGTCGGCTGGTACTGGCACTGCCCGAAATGCCGCTCGTGGGACAGCTTGCGGCCGGCGGTCTTCAAGTGGGCGGAGCGCGCCGATCAGAGCGCGCGCCCTACATAAGGAGAGGCCCTCAATGACCCTTTCGAGGCCGGCGATCCGCACGGCCGTGTTCCCGGTGGCCGGCCGCGGCACGCGCTTCCTGCCCGCCACCAAGGCGAGCCCCAAGGAAATGCTGCCGGTGGTCGACAAGCCGCTGATCCAGTATGCGGTGGAGGAAGCGCTCGCCGCCGGCGCGCGGCGCCTGGTGTTCATCACCGGCGCCTCCAAGCGCGCCATCGAGGATCACTTCGACTCCGATCGGGAGCTCGAGGACATGCTGCAGAGCCAGGGCAAGAGCGACCTCCTGAAGCAGCTGCGCAGCGTGCTGCCCTCCTATGCCTCGTGTATCTACATCCGCCAGCCGGCGCCCTTAGGTTTGGGCCACGCGGTGCTGTGCGCGCAGCCGGCGGTGGGGGCCGAGCCCTTCTTCGTGCACCTGGCGGACGACCTCATCAGGAGCGAGGTGGCGTGCCTCGCGCAGATGGCGCGCGTCTATG
>DASPOP010000284.1:0-11377 GCA_035625955.1 Steroidobacteraceae bacterium
TTCCAAGGCTTTCAAGTTGCGCTTCACATCCCGCAACAGGTCGAGCTCCTTGCGCAAATAGGCGTGCAGCCTGAGGAATTGGTGCGCGGCCCACGTCATGCGCATTTTCGCCGCCTCACGAGCGCAGCGGCCGGAAGAACCGCCGCACGTCGTCGATCATCGCGGCGGGCTGCTCCCAGAAGGCGAAGTGCCCGCCCTTCGAAAGCTGCGTGAAGCGCACGAGGTTGAAATTTCGCTCCACCACACTCCTGGGAGGCTTGAAACTCAGCATCTCATGCGGCAGGTAGGCGACGCCGGTGGGAACACTGACCCTGCCTTTGGAGATCGGGTCCTCATCGAGGCCGCGATAGAACCATATGCTCGAGCTGATGCTGTCGGTGACGAGATAGATCATCACATCCGTGAGCACCTGGTCCATCGTGAATACCGGCTCACGCCGATCCGGCGAGTCGCTCCAGATCTTCAGTTTCTCGACGAGCCAGGCCGCCGCGCCGAGCGGATTGCCCGTCAGAGCGAACGCAACAGTCTCGGGCCTCGTCTGGTGTTCGCGTGCATAGCCACCCTCCCTGAACCACTCGGCGTCGGCCTCGCGAAGCCAGGTGCGCTCCTCTGCGGTCTGTTGGCTCTCCTCCGGAAACGGCAGCCATTCTGCAAAGTCGTTCAAGTGAATGCCAATGAGCGACCCGGGATACGCGCGGCCCAGCTGTGCCGTCACCCGGTAGCCAAGGTCCCCGCCCTGAGCCCCGTAGCTGGCGTAGCCGAGAACCTGCGTCATCAGCGTGTTCCACACGGCCGCAGTTGTCGCAGGCCCTACGGGCTTGCCCGGAGGTTTCGCTGAGAATCCGTAGCCAGGCAACGAAGGAACGATCACGTCGAAGGCATCCGCCGCCGACCCGCCGAAACTCGCCGGATCGCTCAAGGGTCCGATCGCCTCGAGAAATTCGCATACCGACCCCGGCCAGCCGTGCGTCAGGATGAGCGGCATCGGCTTCGGACCGCGACCCTTCACGTAGTAGCAGTGAATGTCGAAATCGCCGACGTGCGCGAGAAATTGCGGGTAGCGGTTGAGGCTGTCTTCGGCCTTGCGCCAATCGAACGTTTCGACCCAGTACTTCGCTAAGGACCTCATGTAGTCCCAGTTGGCTCCATAGGCCCAGCCATCAGTGTCCAGCCGGTCGGGCCACCTGGCCTCGCGAACCCGCTTGATGATGCCGTCGACCGTGGCCTGCGGGATGTTCACGCGAAAGGGCTTCAGCGGGGAGGTGTCGCTCCCGGCAAACGCCGTGCGTTGCGGCAGCAGCAGCAATCCGGCCGCTCCGAGGAGCATTGAGCTCGCCGTGCGTCGCGAATATCGGGCGCCTGAGTTGTGCCTGAGGTCGGGCCGCACTCTACTCATGGCGCAGGCCGCAGCAGTTGCGCACGGTCGAGTTCCCGCCCCGCCAGGTAGATGCGGGCAATCGACCGGGAATTGTCGATATTTTCGACTGGATTCTTTGCCAGCACGAGGATATCGGCCAGGCGACCAGGCGCGATTCGACCGCGATCAGTCCAGCCGAAGACCCTGGCGTAATTCCCCGTCGCGGCGGCGAGCGCCTGGCGGGCCGTGAGTCCGAGTCGCTTGAGCAGGCTCATTTCCCAGTGCAGACCGTCGCCCGGCAGCACACCAAAGGCTGTCGTCCCGCTCGCCGCCAGAAAGGGAACCCGTGCGGTGATGAAAGCGGACTGCGCGCGCATCAGTGCCTCGGCCTCCTTGACTTCCCTATCGCGCGCCTCCCTGGGCTTTGCCATGAGTCTCGGTTGCATGCCCGTCGCAGGATCGAGTGGCGCGTGCACGTCGTGAGGATCCACGAGTGGTCCGATTTCAGAGGCCCAGGGGTTATGCCGATCAAGCCCGGTGCCGGAAGCGAATAAGGTCGTGGTCGGCATCAGGGCGGCGTGCGCCCGGCCAATTGCCGCCGCGTAGTCGCGGACGTCCGGCGCGCTCGGGCTGAGGGAGGCCAGGAAAGCTTCGTACTGGGTCCGCAGCGGACTCGGATCCGCTGGGAACGGATCATCGGCGATCGCGCGCCGAACGCCAGCGGGGGCCAGCTCGCTCATGAAACGGCTCATATGGACGAACGCCTGCACACCGGCCTCAGCGGCCTCGACATATCCGCTGTGTCCAAGCTCGCCGACGATAGCGATGTTGTGTCGGCGCGCAGCGGCGACTACCGCGCGCACCTGCTCGATATCGAGCGGGTACATCAACAGCAGCACGGCGTTTCCGTCCCAGCTCCTGGCATCCACGTAAGCCGTCAGCTCGGCCGGACCCAAGCGCCGGCCGCGCGCCCGAATCTCTCCTATCGTTTGCGGCGGGGGATCCAGCCCGGAGAGGTCGTACCCGATTACGTCCTCCAGCCTCTTGACGTGCGGCTGCGGATCCTCGTCCAGCAAGAGGCCGCGCCGGTCATCGGACATACCGACGATCGTCGTGACGCCCATGGCAAGATGCGCGTCCGCCTGCCCCTGGCTGCGCTGCGCGGCAAACCCATCGATCAGTCCGGGGATGATGTACTGGCCATGGACGTCAACCACCTCAGCTCCCGGCGGGATGGCAACACCGCTTCGTGGCCCCACTGCGGCGATCAACTGGTCGCGAACAAGGACGGTCGAATCAACGAGATCCGCCGTGGTCTCGCCAAAGTTGTCGACATCAATCACGGTTCCCCCGACGAGCGCCAGTTCTGTGTGACTACCGCCAAAGGTCGCACACGGAAGTACCGTGAGCACCGCAGCCGCGAGGAACCGAGTCATCTGCGCACTCCACTGGCTGGTCGAGCTGTTGCAGTGTAGACGCGCTGGCGCGCCGCGCAACGGCCGCCTGACAGCCAGGACGAAGCGCCCACACCAGGCGAGAACGATCTCGAATGGTGGCCGTCCGCGATGTAAGCGGACTGTCGCAGCGGGCGAACGTGGCGGCGCGTTCCTCGGCGCCCCAACCACGGACCGGGGGTCTCATGAGTCAGAATAGGGGCGCGGGAGATGTCTGCGGCGAGGTCGTCAACGCCCACGCTCGGGATCGCTCCACGAGGGCTCATGGACACAGGCAAAGACCCGGCGCTCGGCATGGTTCTCGCGTACACGGCGCTGGTGCTCGGCTTCTCGGTGCTCTACTGGCTGCTGATCACCCTCGCCCAACGCGGCTCGCTGCCGTTCGCCATGGGCCCGCCCGATTTCTCGCTCGAGAAAAGCTCCGTCCCGGGTCTCCTTTGCGCACTCGGCCTGCGAAGCTTCGGTCCCGCGCTCGCCGCGATCCTCACGCTGTATTTTTTCCAGGGCCGGGCCGGACTCGCAGGCCTGTGGCGGAGCCTGACGTTTTTCCGGCTTCCCATTTCGCTGTACGCGCTCGCGGTCTTTGCGCCGCTCGCGCTGAGCGCCCTCATCGCGGCCTTGGGCCTTTACTCCGGCAGGTTGCAGTACGCCGCTGACCAGCTGCAGCCGCTGCGCTTCGCCGCTTTCTTCCCCCTGATGCTGATATTCGACGGGCCGCTGGGTGAGGAGCCCGGCTGGCGCGGGCTCCTGCTGCCGCGTCTGCTGGCCCGCATGGGCCCTGTGGCCGCGAGTTCCCTCGTGGGCCTTGTGTGGTTTGTCTGGCATTTGCCCCTTTACCTCGCGGACGGCCGTGATCTCCATCCACTCAGCTATCTCGTGAACGTAGT
The DNA here is from genome assembly GCA_035625955.1 of Steroidobacteraceae bacterium. Taxonomy (GTDB): domain Bacteria; phylum Pseudomonadota; class Gammaproteobacteria; order Steroidobacterales; family Steroidobacteraceae; genus 13-2-20CM-66-19. The sequence continues at coordinate 3,699 of DASPOP010000284.1, forward strand.
GGCCCTGTCCTATGTGTTTACCTGGTTTTATATCAAGTCGGGCCGTAGCACCTGGATGACCGTGTTCCTGCACGCCACAAGCAACTACGCGCTATTCCTCATCATCAAATCCTTCCACTACACGAGCGCGGACGTGGCGCACCTGCAACGCGTCTACGACGCTGCCCTGGTGATCGCTGCCTTCGTCGTGGCGTGGGACCTCCGCAGGATGGGAACGCCAAAGCAAGTGTAGATGTCGGCGACAGCCCGCTTGCTATAGCAGCCGCTGCGCCGCCTCGAGCCACTCGCGCTGTGCGCGGCGGTAGTGCCCGGGCGCGATGCGCGCCTGCTCGAGCAGCTCGCGCGCCACGCGCTGCGCCTCGGCGTGCTGAGCCTGCGCCTCGAGCAGCTGGGCATAGCGCACCGCGGCCTCGGCGCCGGGATAGGCGGGCGCGACCACCCGGTACTCCTCCAGCGCCTTGGTTACATTGCCTTCCGCGGCGAGCGCGCGGGCATAGAGCAGATGCCCGTCCGGCGAGCGGAACGTCGGATTCTCCTTGATGAGCTCATCGAGGGTCTGGCGCGCCGCGCGCGCGTCGTCCTTGCCGAACTGCGCCTGCGCGAGGCCCAGCATGAGGTTGGGATCGTGCTCATAGAGTCCGGTGAGCGCCTCCCGGTACTGGGCGATCGCTTCGTCGTAGCGCCGGTGACGGACGAGCTCCTCGGCGTAACGCTGGCGGCTCGCGACGTTGCCGGTGACGCGCGCTTCGTTCTCATGACGGCGCAGGTCCGCGCCCGGATCCAGGGTGCGCCTGAAGCCGCGTGAGGCGCGCTGTGCGGCGCGGCTGCGGAACAGCTCCGGCAGCACCTCCGCCGTGAGATAGACGAGCGCACCGATGCCGAACGGCAGCAGCAGCAGCACCCAGATCCACAGGAAATTCCGCCCGGTCCTGATGACGTGCACGATGAGCAGGCCCTGGACGATGTACAGCAGGATCAACCACAGCATGTGCGTCTCCGCTAGTGCGCCGCCGCGGCCGGCGGCGTCGCGGGCGCCGCCGGCGGCAACGCAAAAGCGATCACGTAATCTCCGCGCGGCGTGCCGAGCGGGCCGTGGCCGCCGGCGCTGATGACGAGGTACTGCCGCTCATCGCTCCCGGCGCGATAGGTCATGGGGGTCGCCTGACCGCCGGCGGGGAGCCTGTATTTCCACAGCTCGCGGCCGGTTTCGATGTCGAAGGCGCGCAAGTAGCTGTCGATCGCCGCGCCGACGAACACCAGGTCGCCGGCGGTCGCGATCGGTCCGCCCATACCGGGCATGCCGAAATCGCGCACCAGCGGCCAGGGCGTGAATCCTGCGGTGGACCCGAGCGGCACCTGCCAGACGATGCGGTTGGCGTGCAGATCGACGTCGACCAGTGTGCCCCAGGGCGGCGCCGTGCACGGCAGTCCCCACGGCGAGAGCAGCGGCTCGCGCCGCATCGCATAGGGGGTACCCGCCTGGCGGCCGAACTCGGCGTGCGGATACAACCCGGAGCGCTGCTGGGCCTCGAGGTCCGCCGACGGAATCAGCGTCACCTCCATCGGCATGTCGTTCACCGCGGCGATCACGCGCCCGCGCTGCTCGTCGAAGACCACGCCGCCCCAGTTCACGCCTCCGGCGTAACCGGGGAACTCGAGCGTCCCGCGGGCGTCGGGCGGCGTGAAGATGCCCTCGTTGCGCAGCGCCGCGAGCTTTTCGCGGCACTTGCCGCGGTCCCAGAAGGTAATGCCCCAGGCGTCGGCGGGCTCGACGCGCCGCTGCGGCACGAGCGCCGGCAGCGCCGAGAACGGCTGAGTCGGCCAGGCCTGCTCGCCCGGCACGAAGCTGCGCGGCACGGGACGCTCGGTCACCGGGAAGAGGGGCGCGCCGTTGGTGCGATCAAAGACGTAAAGCATTCCGGTCTTGGTCGCCTCGATCACCGCGGCTACCGGCACGCCCTGCACGTCGAGATCGCCGAGCGCCGGCTGCGCCGCCAGGTCGTAGTCCCACAGGTCGTGGTGCACCAGCTGCTGATGCCACACGAGCTTGCCGGTGCGCGCATCGAGGGCGAGCAGCGAGTCGGCGAAGCGGTTGCTACCTAAGCGCGTGCCGCCGTAGAAGTCGGGACTGGCGGAGCCGGTCGGCACCAGCACCAAGGCGTGCTCCTCGTCCACCGACATCACGCCCCACGCGTTGCCGGCGCCAGTGCCGGCCGCCTGGGCGAGGTTCCATTCGGCGGCGGCGGGATGCGCCGGCGAGTCGGGCAACGGATCGAACGACCAGACGAGGGCACCCGTCAGCGCATCGAAGCCGCGGATCACACCGCGCTCGACGTCCGCGGCGCGGTTATCGCCGATCGCCGAGCCGACGACGACGACGTTGGCGTAGATCGCCGGCGGCGATGTCACGAGGTAGTCGGGGCGGTCGCGGATGCGGATGCCGCGCGTCAGGTCGAGCTGGCCGGCGCTGCCGAAATCCTCGCACGGCTTGCCGGTGTCGGCGTCGAGCGCCAGCAGGCGCGCGTCGATCGTTCCGGTGAATATCCGCCGCACGCACGGGCCGGTGCCGCGCGGGTCGGCGCTCGCCCATACGCTCAGGCCGCGCGCGGTGCTCTCGGCGTAGCGGCGGGTGCGATCGACGCGTGGGTCGAAGCGCCACTGCTCGCGCCCGCTGACCGGATCGAGCGCGATCACGATGTTGGTCCCGGTCTCCAGGTACAGCCGTCCGAAGGCGAGTACCGGTGTCGCCTCGAAGGTCAGCCGCCGCGCCTGCGCGTAGCCTGCGCCGAGCTCGCCGGTACGGTAGGTCCAGGCCACCGTGAGGCGGCGCACGTTGGTGCGGTTGATCTGGTCGAGACTCGAGTAGCGCTGGCCGAACATGTCGCCGCCGTAGTAGCCCCAGTCGCTGGCCTCGGGCGATTGTGCCGGCGTCGCCGCCGCTGCGCCGAGTGCGAGCGCGGCGAGGCAGGGGGCAAGGGCGCGCGGACTCATGCCGGCATTATCCGCGAGGGCGGCAGAGGAGCGCGAGCCACAGCGTCGCCCGGCGCATGCTGGTATTCTTTGGCGCCGTGAGTTCACCACGGGCGGTCATGTCCCGTTTCGGGGCATTGAGGTTGCTTCTCGCGGTTCAGTGCCTCGCGTTTGCGGCAGCCGCCCACGCTCAGGCCGCCGGCGACCGGTCCGTCGAAGGGCAGCCGCCGGCTGCGCGGCTGCGGGTCGGCCTGGTGCTTTCCGGCGGCGGCGCCCGCGGCGCTGCGCACGTCGGCGTACTCAAGGTTCTCGAGCAGTTGCACGTGCCGATCGATGCGATCGCCGGCACCAGCATGGGCGCGGTGGTGGGCGGGTTGTATGCGAGCGGTCTCTCGGCGCGCGACATCGAGAAGATCATGACCTCGCTCAACTGGCAGGCCGCGTTCCATGACCGGCCGCCGCGCGAGGATCTGACGCTGCGGCGCAAGCAGGAAGATGAGAACTTCCTGGTAAAGTTCCCGCTCGGCGTGCGCGGCCACAGAATCGTGCTCCCCAAAGGGCTCATCGAGGGCCAGGGGCTCTCGCAGCTGCTGCGGCGGCTGACGCTGCCGGTGGCGCGTATCACCAACTTCGACGAGCTTCCCACGCGCTTCCGTGCGGTGGCCACCGACCTCGAGAGCGGTGAGCCGGTGGTGCTCGCCGCCGGCGACCTGACGAGCGCGATGCGCGCCAGTATGTCCGCACCCGGCATCTTCGCGCCGGTCGAGCGCCAGGGGCGGATACTGGTCGATGGCGGCATCGCCGACAACGTCCCGGTCGACGTGGCGCGCGAGATGGGCGTCGACCTCGTGATCGTGGTCGACGTCGGCTCGCCGCTGCAGCAGCGCAGCAAGCTCACCGACGTCACCGCCATCTCCAACCAGATGCTGGCCATCCTGCTGCGGCGTAATGCCGAACAGCAGCTCGCCACCCTCAAGCCAGGCGACATTCTCATCGCGCCGCCGCTCGGAGATGCCTCGTCGTTCGACTTCGGCGCGGTGGCGCGCTACATCAGCGTCGGGGAGGCCGCGGCCCGCACCGCCGCGCAACAGCTCGCGCCCCTCGAGGTCAGCGACGAGCAGATGCAGCGCTATGAGGAGCGGCGTTCCGCGCAGCGGCTGCCGCCGCCCGTGATCCACTTCGTGCAGGCGGACGGCGGCTCCGAGCAGTATTCCCAGTCGCTCGACCGCCTGTTCAAGGATATGGCCGGCAAGCCTCTCGACCCGGGCGCGGTCGCACGCCGGGTGACGTCCCTCTACGGCCTCGGCGGCCTCGACACGCTCGACTATCGCGTGGTGGGACGCGAGGACTACTACGGGCTGGCGCTCGATGCGCGCCCGAGCTCGCAGGGTCCGAACTACCTGCGCTTCGGTCTGAGTCTCCAGGACGATTTCGAGGGACACGCCACCTACGACGCCGCCGTGCGCTTCGTCATGTCCGACATCACGCGCAACGCGGGCGAGTGGGTCACGGACCTGCAGGGAGGCACCACCTCGCTCGCTGCCACCGAGCTGTTCCTGCCGCTCGCGCAGTTCTCCGGCTGGTTCGTGATGCCGCACGTCTCGGACGTGGCGCGCGACCTGTACATCATCAACGGACAGAGCCTCGAGGCGCAGTACCGGCTGCATACGCTCCAGTACGGGTCGGACTTCGGCTACCAGCTCGGCAACTGGGGCGAGGCGCGCATCGGCGCGCAGCGCCAGCAGGGCCACTACGTGCTCGCGATCGGCGACCCGACCGATCCGAATCTGCCCGTACAGAGCCTGACGCCGTTCAATCTGGTCAATTACTTCGCGCGCTTCACCTACGACCGGCTCGACGACATCAATTTCCCGCACAGCGGCCAGGCGGCGACGCTGCAGTGGAGCGGCAATCGCGATGCCGGCGTCGGACAGTACTCGAACCAGGTGACCGCCAGCTACGTCGGCGCCTATTCCTTCGGCCGCGACACCTTCTCGTTCTCCGCAGCCGGCGGCTCGACGCTGGAGGCGAACGTCACCGACCTCAATCTGCAGTATCCGCTCGGTGGATTCCTCAATCTCTCAGGCCTGCGCGCGAGCTCTCTGCTCGGCCCCAACTTCGGCATCGCGCGCGTCCTCTACTACCGGCAGATAGGCCGGGGCGGACCGGGTTACTTCGACGTGCCGACCTATCTCGGCGCCTCGCTCGAGGCGGGGAATGTCTGGCAGAGCCGCAGCGCAGCGAGCTTCGGCAACACGCAAAAGGACGCGAGCGTATTTCTCGGCATGGATACGCTGCTCGGCCCGCTCTACATCGCCACGGGCTTCGACCAGCACGGCAACCAGGCCTTCTACCTGTTCCTCGGCCGGACCTTTTAGATTGGGCAAAAGCCGCCTGCGGCGCTTTTGCCGGACATTACTTCGTGGGCCGCCGGCAAAAAGCGCTGTTCTTGCCGGCTGCGCTGCGCTTCACAGATCGCGGCGATAGACCATGAATCCGGAGCGCTCCGCGACGCTGTCGTAGAGCCGCCGCGCCGTGTGATTCGATTCGTGGGTCTGCCAGTAGAGGCGCGTCGTGCCCGCCGCCCGCGCGCGCTCGGCGACCGCGGCGATCAGCGTCCGGCCGACGCCACGGCCGCGCGCACTTTCGGCCGTGTAGAGGTCCTGCAGGTAGCACACCGGCTCGATGCGGATCGTGCTGCGGTGGAAGAGGTAGTGGGCGAGGCCGACGAGCCGGCCTTCGGCTTCCGCGACCAGGGCGTGCACCGGCTCGCCGGCGTCGAGGAACCGCAGCCAGGTCGCCCAGGTGATCTCGGCGGGCAGGGCCGACGGGCCCATGCGGCCGTAGAAGGCGTTATAGCCGTCCCAGAGCGGCAGCCACTGCGCGAAGTCCGCCGACGCTGCCGGGCGAACGACCGCTGCCGCCGGCGCCGCGGTCATGCATCCCCGGTCGGGACGATCGCGGCGGTCTCCGCCATGAGAATCACGGCGCGCTCGGGCGCGCGAGTGCGGTGGACCACGCCCTTCGGCACCACGAACCCCTCCTGCGGCTTGAGCTCGATCGACCGTCCTTCGAGGTCGATGATGAAACGCCCCTCGAGCACGAAGAAGAACTCGTCGTCCTGGTCGTGCTTGTGCCAGTGGTACTCGCCCGGCTGGAATACGCCGAGGCGGATGACCGAGTCGTTCACCTTGCAGAGCGTCTGGTTGTACCAGGGGTGCTGGACCTTCGCGACCAGGGTGGGCACGTCGACCACGCTCAGGGGAGCGAACTTGATGTCGAGGTGCGTCTCGTAAGGGTAGCTGGCGGGGTGTTTCTCGGGGCTGGCCATGGCCATTCTCCATCGCTCGGGGCTTCGGCCCGCGGCTCACAAATTAGCAGGTGCGCAACGGCTGAGGCAGCTACGGCGGGCAGTGGTTCCACCGGGGCTGTGCTGCCCCGTGACCGGTACAGGCGGTTATCGAAGTAATGTCCGCGAAATCGCCGCAGGCGATTTCGCCAATAAGACTAGAGCCCGCGGCTCTCGGCGAGCTTCTCGACTTTCTTGAATACCAGGGCGGGCTTGTCGCCGGCGCGCGAGTACTCGTGCCGCCGGCTCATCTGCGCGAGCGCCGCATCGCGTTCGGACGGCGTCGAGTACCAGTGCAGCCGCTGCCACTCGGGGCCCAGCAGCTTTCGGAACGGATCCCCCGGCGGCAGGCTCACGCGGATCCCGTAGGGGCGCAGCTTCTCGATCGGCGGTGTGGTCAGATTCTGCGGCTGGCTGATTCCCATGCGCGAAAGCTTAGCATGGGCGCGTGAGGGGCTTGAGTCACCGCGCCGATGTCCCCAAACTGGAAGGCAGGAGCTATAAGGAGGTTCCCATGGCCCTGGCCCGCAAGAAACTGGATATGCCTGCGAAGGGCGACGCCCTGCCGGGACGCGGCACGCCGATGAAGGTCCGCGAGGTGCATTTCGTCAATGGCCATCGGACCGTGCCGCCGTTCCCGGCCGGGATGAGCGAGGCGATATTCGCGCTCGGCTGTTTCTGGGGAGCGGAGCGGCTCTTCTGGGAGCTTCCGGGCGTCTACTCGACCGCCGTGGGCTACGCCGGCGGCTTCACCCCCAATCCGAGCTATGAGGAGGTTTGCACCGGAGAGACCGGGCATGCCGAGGTCGTGCGCGTGATCTACGACCCGAAGAAGATCGGATACGAGCAGCTGCTCAAGGCGTTCTGGGAGTCGCACGATCCCACTCAGGGCATGAGGCAGGGCAACGACATCGGCACGCAGTACCGCTCGGCGATCTATGCGCTCGACGAGGGTCAGCGGGCGGCCGCCGAGGAGTCGAGGCGCATTTACCAGGCGGGCCTCACCAGCGCCGGGCGCGGGACCATCACCACCGAGATCCGCGACGCGCCGGAGTTCTACTACGCCGAGGACTATCACCAGCAATATCTGGCGAAGAATCCCGATGGGTATTGTGGGATTGGAGGCTGTGGGGTGCCCTATAAATCCGTGGGGTTAGAGGTGGGGGAGAAGGCATAACCTGCAGGGTGACCCTGTTTCCTCTGGGGAGACAAAGGGTTACGGGCTGGTGATTTGGAGACCCTGCGAGTTTCTGCAGGAAAACGGGCGCTGTTTTCGACGCTGAAGTCTACTGGAAGTCTACCGGTGGTTCGGGCTTAGGAAAGTCCGCGGCAACTGATCGGTGACAGCCCCCACCAGCTG
>DASPOP010000285.1:0-3951 GCA_035625955.1 Steroidobacteraceae bacterium
CCGGCCGGCAGCGGCTGCGGCTCCCGCACCAGCGCCGCGAGCGCCCAGGGATCGGGGGCCCGATCAGTGAAGGCGAGCGGCGCGCTTGCCGCGCCCGAGTACTCCGGCGACGACGCCGGCGCGCCGTTGCCGCCGGGACTCACAGCGGGGACCAGGCGCGCGAGGTTCGGCCGGGTGGCCGACAGCGCCCGCTCCACCGCCCGAAATACGAAGTCGTGGATCTGGCGGCTGTCGCGGAAGCGCACTTCGAGCTTGGCGGGATGCGCGTTGACATCCACCAGCTTCGGGTCGAGCGTCAGGTAGAGAACGTAAGCCGCGTGGCGGCCGTGGTAGAGAACGTCGCGGTACGCAAGCCGCACCGCATTCATCAGCAGCCGGTCGCGGACGGCGCGGCCGTTGACGAACCAGAACTGCTGATCGGGCTGGGCGCGCGAGCGGGTCGGCAGGCCCACCCAGCCGGAGAGCATCACGGGACCCGCCGCGTGCCGGATGGGCACCGCGCCCGCGGCAAAATCCTTACCCAGGACCGCATCGAGCCGCGCGGTCTCCGCGTCCGCGCTGCCCACGGCCGGGGTCTCGAGCAGGACTCGTGTCCCATGGCGCAGGCGAAAGCTCACATCGAAGCGCGACAGCGCGAGGCGCTCCATCAGCCGCACGATGTGGGTGAGCTCGGTCGCCTCCGAGCGCACGAACTTGCGCCGCGCCGGCACGTTGAAGAAGAGATCGCGCACCTCGACGCTGGTCCCGGGCGGGTGTGCCGCGGGCCGCACCGCGCCGACGGCGGCGCCGTCGACCGCGATCTCGGCCGCCTGCTCTGCGTGCGCGGCGCGCGAGGTGATCCTCAAGTGCGACACGGAGCCGATCGAGGGCAGCGCCTCGCCGCGAAACCCCAGGGTCGCGATCGCCTCGAGGTCTTCGAGGGAGGCGATCTTGCTGGTGGCGTGGCGTGCGATCGCCTGCGGCAGCTCGGCGGCGGCGATCCCGGCGCCGTCGTCGCGCACGCGGATGAGCCCGATTCCGCCGCGCTCGACGTCGACCTCGATGTGGCGCGCCCCCGCGTCGAGCGCGTTCTCGGCGAGCTCCTTGACGACCGAGGCCGGCCGCTCGATCACCTCGCCGGCGGCGATCTGATCGACGAGCTCGCTCGGAAGAACGCGAATGGACATTCCGGCCTGACGGACGACTGAAGCGCACCAGCTTGAGCGCGCAGCGCAGTGTACAGGCGAACCCGTCCGGCGCACGCCTCGGGGCGCTGAAAGGTTATTGGCTCAGGGGTGCCAGGGCGGCGGTGGATCCGCCGCCGGCGGCCGCCACCTCCGCGGCGCTCGCCACACGGCGCTCCTGCTTGAAGCGCGTGCCGTCCGGCGGGTTGGCCACGAAGTAGCTGCGCACGCCGCCGCAGATCGCATCCGCGAGGCGCGACTGCTGGTCGGGACTGCGCAGCCGGCGCTCTTCGGCGGGATTGGAGATATAGGCGGTCTCGATGAGCATCGAGGGGATCCCTGGGGATTTCAGCACGGCGAAGCCGGCGCGCTGCACCTGGCCCTTGCGCACTTCGCCCACGCGCTCGAGCGCCGAGACCACGCGCTCGGCCGCCGTCGCGGAGAGGCCAATGGATTCCTGCTGCGCGAGGTCGAGCACCACCGGTTTGGCCTCGGCGCCGGCATCGGCCAGGACACCGCCCATCAGATCCACTGCGTTCTGTCCTTCGGCAAGCTCGCGCGCCGCCTCACTCGATGCCCCGTGGACCGAGAGGATGTACACCGAGGCCCCCGAGATGCTGCGATCGCGGATCGAGTCGGCGTGGATGGATACGAACATGTCAGCGTGCGCCGCGTGCGCACGCTGGATGCGATCCCGGAGCTCCAGGAATTCGTCCCGGTCGCGGGTCAGTACGGCGCGCATCCCGGGCTCGGTGTTGATGCGCGCGACGAGGTCCCGCGCGATCGCCAGCGTCACGTCCTTCTCGCGCGTGCCGCCGTGCCCCAGGGCGCCGGGATCGACGCCGCCGTGGCCCGCATCCACCGCGATGATCACGTCGCGGTCGCCATCGCCGGGCGCGTGCGCCGCGCGTACCACCTTCGGTCCCGTATCCACCACGGGCGCCGCAGGCTCACCGAGGGTCACGGTCAGCTCGCGCCCTGAGGCACCGGCTGCCTGAGAGCTGTGGACGGCGGCTGCGGACTTGAGCTCGAGGACCACGCGCAGCGTCCCCCCCGGCTGGCGGCCGAGCCGCACGGCGCTCACCAGACCGGCCGCGGCAGGCAGGCGCATGCCGTGCCCGGTGCGGGTTTCGGGCAGATCGATGACCGCGCGGTCCGGGTCATCGAGCGTGAAGACTTTGGCGCCAGGGCCCCCGGTCAGACGGAGAGTCAGGACGACAGACTCCCCTGTCGCAGACAGCTGCATCGAGCGCAGCTCTGCGGCGGTCGCCGTCGGGAGGGCCGCCAGGGTCAGAAGACCGCCGACGACTCCTCCAAGAAAGGCCTTTCTAATCATCGAGTTCGCGGCGCAATCTGCCGCGTAATCTACGGCGTTCGTCCATGACTTTCAACTGCTCCCGACGCGGCGCCTTCCAATTGGACCAGCCAGGAGGCGCCGAGTGCGGACCGGCTCGTGACCTCGATGTCGTGCCCCGCCCCGCCGGCGGTGAACGCCACGACGAGATCGGCCGCCGGGAGGCGTCCCGCCCCGCGCTCCGGCCATTCGATGAGCCACACGTGCCGAGGCGCCGCCCACTCGCGCAGGCCGAGAGAATCGAGCTCCGCGGGCGAGCGCACCCGATAGAGGTCGAGGTGCACGAGCGTCACGCCGGCGCACCCGTAGAGCTCGAGCAGCGTGTAGGTGGGGCTCCGCACCAGTCCGCGCACGCCCGCGGCCCGGGCAAACCCGCGCGCGAAGGTCGTCTTGCCCGAGCCGAGCTCCCCGGAGAGATAGACCACCGCGAGCGCCGCCTCCGCTGAGGAGCGCGCACGGGCGAGCCGTGCGCCGAGCTCCTCGGTCTCCTCAGCCGTCTGCGTCCGCGTGCGCACGTCGACCGGCGCTAGAGGTTGACGGCGTGGTGAAGCTCCCGCGCCATATCGCTCGCCAGCACCCCGCGCTCGCCGCCGCGCGCGGCGGCATCGCCGGCCATGGCGTGCACCAGCACCCCGACACGCGCCGCCGCCCAGGGATCGCGGCATTGCGCCAGGATCCCGGCGATCGCGCCGGTGAGCACATCTCCCGAGCCCGCAGTCGCCATGCCGGGGTTGCCCCGCTCGCACACCCCCGGCGTGCGGCCGGTGGCGCCGACCAGCGTTCCGGCGCCCTTGAGGACGATCGTGCCCCGGAAACGCCCGAGCAGCCGATCGAGGGCCGCGAGCCGATCGCGCTGGATCTGCTCCGTCGTGACCCCGAGGAGGCGCGCCGCTTCGCCCGGGTGGGGCGTCAGAATCCAGTCATCGCGCGGCCGGACTTCGGCGTCGGCGAGGAGATTCAGCGCATCCGCATCCACCACCAGGGGCTTGTCCGCAGCGAGGACCCCATCGAGCGCGGTGCGCGCCCAGCTACTGCGCCCGAGGCCCGGGCCGATCGCCACCACGTCCGCGCGCGCGAGCGCCTCGGCGAGCACCTGCCTGTCGGTGAGCGCGAGGCAGATGAGCTCGGGCCTGCCGGCGGCGATCGCGGCGACGTTCTCGGGCGCTGCGGCGACCGTGGTGAGGCCGGCCCCGACGCGCAGGCAGGCCTCGCCCGCGAGGCGCGTCGCGCCCGGCATGCCGCTGCCGCTGCCGACGATCAGCACCCGGCCGAAATCGCCCTTGTGGGCGGCCCGACGCCGGCGGGGGAGCGCGGCGTGGATCTCGGTCTCGACGATGCGCGTCAGGCGCGGCACGAACTCACCGGGGGGCGGTGAGACCTCGAGATCGTCGAAGAACACCGTGCCGCTGTATTCCGGGCCCTCCCCCACCAGCA